>CALDEO010000058.1 GCA_937942465.1 uncultured Saprospiraceae bacterium | reverse complement strand
TCTGATCTAGAAGATCACTTCAATGTATCGATAACAAAATCAAAGTCAAAGGCCATTAACTATAAATGTAACATCAGCTCTAGTTTTAAGAATCAAACATTCGAAAATATCCTAGAAGAGTTGTCTGTAACGATTGGTCTTGAGTATCACATTGATAACGGTTCGTACGTTATTGATGCAATACAATGCTAATTACAAAAGGTTACATACGACTTAGAAAGATTCTAATATTACCTGTCATCATAGTGATGATGGTTGCGACTTGTATACAAGGTCAAGATTGCTTCAGTTATTCCATAAGTATAGAAGATAGATCATACTCCATAATCTCATTAATGGAGCAGTTTGAATCCCAACAAAATTTAACTTTTAGCTACAGTACATCTATTCTTGACAATAGAAAGCAGCTCTCTTTTAATGCTCGTAATATTACAGCTAAGGTACTTCTTGAAAAAATCGCTAAAACCCAACCGATATCTTATTCATGTGGATCTTCAAATAAGATACTAATCTTTAGAAGTAAAAACTACATTCCAGAACCAGTTTTGACGAGACATTATGGGTCAGTCTATGATATTGAATCTAAAGAGAAACTGTTTGGGGCATATATACTTACCTTGAATGACAGACCTATAGGGATCACTGATGACAAGGGGTTCTACAGTATTGTGACTAAGGTTGATTCTATCAAAGTGCAATATCTAGGATATCAAGTTGCTAAAGTAAAATTAAACTCAGTCGGAGTAAGAAATGACATCGGACTTGGCAAAGACAATGAATTACTAGGTGTAACTATACAATCCAATATAGTAAGAGATATTACTGATATAGAAGGTGATAATGGAGTCATTGCATTTCAAGATGTGGGTCATGTAAGAGGATATCTTGGTGATGAAAATGGACTGAATTTAATGCGTCAAAAACCTGGGGTTCAGTCAGGTGCAGAGGGGCAGACAGGCTTGGTAATACGTGGAGGATCCCCAGATGAAAACTTGTACTTATACAATGGAGTACCTGTGTATGAAATGTCCCATATAGCTGGTTTATCATCCATATTACAATCTGATAATATTCAAAACATTGAGCTATTTAAGAGTGGAATGCCTGCCAGGTATGGTGGTAGACTCTCATCGGTAGTTAATATTAAAACTAAAAACGGTAATAAGTTAAAACCAGAAGCCAGTGTTGCAGCAAGCCTATCAGCACTTATGACACATATCGAAGGACCTATTGTTAAAGATAAGGTCAGTTTTAATTTTAATGCGAGACAGTCCATATTAGGATTATATATTAATCCATTAGTCAAAAGTGTAATTCAATATGATGATATTAATATTGCATACAATGACTACAGTGGTAATGTCCATTTCCAACTAAGCAAAAATGATGAGATAAATATTTTTGGATATACGGGTAATGATGAGATAAGCCTAGAAACTATAGAAGAGAGCCTAGGTGATGCTGGTAATTATGGATTTATTGACCGCAACAAGATAACTTGGGGTACTCGTCTCGGTGGAGCTCAATATCAAAGAATATGGTCTGATGACCTAGTGATGAAGGTATTAGTAAGCCAATCATTATATAATATTACATCTCAAGCTACCTATATATCTGATAGAGTAGAAGATGCTCAAAATCTAAGAAATCAATTGGATGTTGTATCATCATCATCCATAAAAGATAGGAAAGTGTCTATTCAATTTGATTCATATTTGTTCCAATTTGATAAATTGAGTTTTGGTGCTGAATTAATAGATCATTCTTACTCACCAGCAATAGTGCAAAGTATCCGAGAGGGTAGTCAGAGTCCAACAGAGATATTAGGAGAAATACAACTAATAGGAGCAAGGGAATGGGCGGCTTTTAGTGAATATAAAAACCATATTAGCAAGCTATTTAAATTGAATATGGGATTGCGATATAGTCGGTTTGATAGTCAATCTACCAGTTATGACAATTGGGAGCCTCGAGTAAGTATCCTATCTGAGTGGTCAGATAGAGTACATACTAGATTAAACTATAGTAATACAGCGCAGTATTTACATCTTCTATCTAATGGTGGAGGTGGGTTTCCGGCAGACCTATGGGTCCCAGTTACTGATGATATTAAACCTAAGTTAGCAAACCAAATATCATTGACCTTAGAAACCAAAAAGTTATTAATTGACTATATTTCAGTGTCGGTTTTTAGTAAAAGCATAACCGGTTTAGTAGATTATAGTGGTGCTCAGGATGTTTTGTTTTCGATTGTAAATCAGGATAACCCACCAATAGTATTCAAAAATAATACAGATTGGCAAAGTCGTGTTATATCTGGAGATGGGATATCAAGAGGCTGGGAGCTTGCTGTTCAACAGTCATTTGGTAAATTCAAAATTGAAGGAGCATACTCCAATGTATATGCTCGTAATACCTTCAAGGAAATAGATGATGGTGCTCCATTTGTTTCTCAATACGATAGACCCGATGATATAAAAGTAAACTTAGGATGGAAGCCTTTACAAAACTGGCAATTTAACCTTAATTTCTCTTATGGTAGCGGTAGTGCATTTACGTTAGCCACAAGCCAATATTTAGATATAGAAGGTAATGTCATTACTTTCAGCGAAGGTAGAAATAGAGAACGACTCAATAGTTTTCATCACCTTGATCTTGATGCTAAGTATGTAAAGAGATTTGATGACAAGAGATTGGAATTTCAATTTGGTATTTATAATATTTACAATAGACTAAATCCGTTCTATGTATATCTTTTTCAAGAACCAGGCAAAAGTATTCCTACCCTAAGACAGATAAGTTTATTTCCAATAATGCCAAGCTTTAGTATAAAGTATGTTTTCTTAGATTAATCAATATCAACTTGAGAAAATGTTTAATGACTTTATATTTGATTTGAAGTCTCTCAATTTAGACCATTTTAAAGTATAATTAACACATAGAGAGTGTATTAGAGACACATTTTATCATAAATGATGTATCTTTGCGGGACTTTATTGAGTTAAACTAATACATACTTTATATTGAAGCAATTAATTTTTACTTTAAGTTTATTATTTTCAGCGGTTTTACTTAGCGGTCAATATGCAGGATTGACTACATTTCCATATAGTGAGCAGATTTATAAAGACCCTACAAATCAGCAGGATCATTTATTGCAAAAGAAGTTTCTAAATGAGATTAAGAAAAATAAAAAATGGAATAAATTAATTCGATCAAAGAGAATGTCTGTTGGGTTAGTAGATCTATCTGACCCATTCAATGTAAAATATGTCTCTATTAACGGTGGCAACATGATGTATGCTGCAAGTTTACCAAAAATTGCCGTGTTGCTAGCTTCTATGGATGCAATAGAAAAAGGAGAGATGATAGAATCTCCTGAAGTCAAAAAAGATCTCAGACTTATGATTGCAAAATCTAATAATGCAGCGACTACCAGAATGATAGAACGTCTTGGTTTTGATAAGATTTCGACAGTGCTTACATCAGATGCTTATAAACTGTATGATAGAAATAATGGTGGTGGTCTCTGGGTAGGTAAAAAATATGCTGCTAGTGGCAGAAAAAAACCAGACCCAATTAAAGGTTTGAGTCATGCTGCTACTGTGGATCAAGTATGTAGATTTTATACAATGCTTGCATATGGTAAATTAGTAAATCCAGAGAGAAGTAAGGAAATGCTTCAATATATGGGACACCCTGAACTACACCATAAATTTGTAAATTCATTGGATAAGATTGATCCATATTGCGATATATACAGAAAGTCAGGATCTTGGAGAAATTGGCACTCTGATAGTGCATTGGTTGTAAAAGAAGATGGCACAAAGTATATTCTCGTAGCATTAATTGAAGATGCAAGTGGAGGCAAGATCTGTAAAGATCTTGTATATGCTGCTGAGCGGGCTTTGGATGGTGTTGTTCCAAACAACATTATGAATATGTCAAAGAAGAGAAAAGTTATTAGCATGAAACCGTAAAGGTTTCGCTTTTAAGACATTAGAGCTATCTAATGCTGTTCTTTTCAAAGAACAGCATTCCATTTTAATAATTGTATTCTTTTTAAGAGTGATAGGTAGTTTTAAACAGTGGCTTATTAGAAATATGGACCTCAGAGATGGGGAGTTCAGATTAGTATTGTCTTTACAAAGTATTATATTTCTGATCATATTTTCTCTGCTTCTACTCAAGCCAGCGGTAACCTCAATATTTCTTACGGTATATGGTATCAAAACGTTACCCTCAGCATTCATTGTTATTGCATTAACAGCTGTAGGTACACATTATTTGATTGATTACGTACGTAAAAGAACTTCTCTACATAAGCTCATTAAGATAACATGTCTTTTTCATGTAGTGATACTACTTTCATTTGGAGGTCTATTCTATCTTGGTATTGGAGTATCAGTATTTGCATACTTAAGTTATATATATATCGCCATATTCGCTTTGGTACTAGCCACACAGTTTTGGCAACTATGTAATGAAGCTTTTAATTTGCGTCAAGCCAAAAGAGTTTTCGGACCGATTGGGTCTGGTGCTATAGCTGGAGGAATATTTGGCGGATATACAGCAAGTATTTTGGTTCCTTTTATAGGCAATAGTGGATTGTTCTTTATCGCTTCTATCTCTTTGCTGTCTTGTTATTTTCTGTACAGAATTGTTATTCGCAGTCTTAAGTCGCCAGTTGAAGAAAAGTTTGTGTCATCAGGACCTACGATTTCTAGTTCATTTCATATTTTCAAATTTAAACATGTTACTAATTTGGCAATTGTATTGGGCATTGGTGTATTATTATCTAAACTTGTCGATTACCAATTCAATACCGTAGCTATCGAAGCATTCCCAGATGAAACAAAACTGACTGCCTTTTTAGGAATTTGTTTATCATCTTTCAATGTTTTCTCGCTCATCGTTCAGTTCTTTTTGAGTTCACGTATAGTCAAGCGCTTTGGTGTAGTTCAGAGTATGAGTATATTTCCGATATCAATCTTTTTATTTGCTATCCTATTTCTCATATCACCTGTGTTGATATTTGCAGTTCTCTTAAAAGGTAGCGACGGAATTCTGAAACAATCAGTGTACAAGTCATCATCAGAGCTTTCGATGATGTCTCTGCCAAAAGAGATCAAAAACGAAGCTAAAAATTTTATTGATTTAGTGATAGATAGTCTTGCCACAGGTTTAGCTGGGATATTGTTATTGAGTATGCTCACTGTACTATCATTGCCAGTGTATGCTCTTACGGCATTGGTGGTGTTGATCTCCGTAATATGGTTGTGGCAGTTACGTAGATTACAGCTGTCATACTCAAGCTCTTTTAAAAGAAAGATTACTGGAGCAAATGGTCATAAGCAATCCGTAGATCCTCATGACAAGCAAAGCAATAAATTACTTTCTAAACTCAATGATCTAACGATTACATATAGCATATCGGAATTACAAAATCACTTATCTCATCCTACAGCATCAATAAGGATTGCATGTGTCGAAAGAATTGATTTTTACGATTTTAGTGATATTCAACATATTCTAGAATCTCACTTAAATGACCCTGATGATCAAGTACTTGACAGCATCTATTCTGTATTCTTAAAGTACCTTGAGCCAGAGCAAATAATAATTGGATTATTACCTAGATTCACTTTGAGGTCACAAGCGATTTTTTATCGAACGCTGGCAGACGAAATAAGTCATAATTATGCAACTAGAGGTCGGATTAATTTACCTCTTAGAATAAAGTCCTTTTGGGAATTAGTCTACCAAGAAAAGCATGAAGATAGAGCTGCTCTTAAGTTGTACTTAATGGAGGCAATCGTTAAATGTAGAATTATAACTTTATACCCATTAATTACACAGTATTTAAAAACACCTCTTGCACCTGAATTTACCAAAAGTGCTATTAGAGCATCTAAACACGGAACATTCAAGAGCTTTGGGTTACTCTTATTTAAATTGTCCAAGGATATTCAATATCAACATTTATGCTATGAAGCGTTGGCATGTTATGGCCTTCGTACAGTGCAGCATATAGAGAATGGCTTACTTGGCGGATACAAAAGCTATATGCTGGGTTGGCCGCATATACTTGCGATGATACCTCTACAAAAATCAACGAATACATTATTTAAACTACTAAAACATGGCAGATGGCGGTTAAGAAATGAGGCTCTCAAATCAGTACATGAAATGAATAGTCAATTTCCTAATCTTGACTATCAACGTAATATTGTTAATAGAGGGCTCATGTTGGAAATATCTAACTTGCGAAAGCACATCGAATCTATGAAGAGTCTTCACAGTCAAGTAGGTTTAGGAAATGCATTTGACGTAAAGCGTCTATTGAGAGTTCAGAATTTACTTATTCAAAAAAGCGTCCTGCAATGCTTTACCTTTCTAGGAATTAGTCACAATTTGGAAGATATGGATATGGTATTCAGAAACTTATCCAAGCCTGATATGCAAAAAAAGTCTATTGCCTTGGATTTTTTGGACGACATACTAGAGTACAAAATCAAAAAGAGCTTCTTACCTATGTTAGAAGTGGTAATCAACAAAAATTATACTTCCAAACCAATAGAAGATAAAAGAGCAAATAAGGAACAATTAAAGAGTGCATTGACTCATCTTCTGTATCAAAAAAACTATCTAGTAAGAGATAAAGCCAAGTCTTATATCTTAGAATCTAACGACTCGACATTATTAGCGTTGATAACAGATAGACGGTTCAAAAAATTTGAATTAAGAAATGGACCTGCATTACGTAGAGTATCATAATCGTTGCTTTAGATCTCAATCTATTCCAAGTCATTCAATAGTCTATCGATCTGATTAGCCAACCTCAGATGTTCATTTACACTGTTTTTACGCAATACATTTGACATTAACGACACCATATATTTACGTCCTTTCTTAGTCTCAACCATTGCAATACTATTCATGTAGTTAAAGCGATTGCCAGCATAATTACTGCAAGTAAATCCAGCTTCTGCTTTACAACTATAATAACTACCACTCTTAAAATATACGGCACTATCATCAAGCGAGTTAGCTCTAGCGTACCTAATCCGACGATCTGTCAAATACATTAATCGTTTCATTTCAAGTGATGCTCGTTCACTCACAACAGTTCCTTTTTCAAGTTGTACTAAGAACTTTAATAAACCCTTAGTTGTACCTGTGCTGCCTCCTTTAGGTGGGATATATTGATCTGATCCTGATGTAAAAAAGCTACCTAATCTCCATTCATCAGATTCGATACCCATAGTAGTAAGAGGACAGTTGACTACATCTATAGCAATATCTGACAATATAGACTTGGGTGTATTATCAAAGAAACTTTTAATTTCAGAATCAGATACACATTCATATCTATCTCCAAAAGCACGTAATATTACCGCCTCTCTCCACATGATACTTGCTGCTGCATTAGAGCTTACAGAGACCATATGGTCAAGCCACTCATATAAACTAAATTGATCGCTAGCAATTACTTTACGTTTATAGATTTTATCTTTTTTGCTATCATAGAAAGGCACGGTGTGATGATTAGGTATAGCCCATTTTTCGGCTGTCACAAACTTACTGTTAAGTATACCTCGCATCTCGTCCCAGTCACCATCATAGACTTCATCCAACTCTGTAAAGAAAGCAATCATAATAGCAAGTTTGCCAACACTTCCTGGTTGGTATTGTACTTCATCACGATGCGATCCATATTTAATATTATTGTGGTCGCTATAATCTATTACCGAGAAGGAATAAGGAGTTTCTAGTTGCCTAAACAAACTACTTACTGCTTTATCAAGATCTTTATTTTCCTCAAAATAATTTTCTAATTTAGACTTATCGTCAACAAGCGAAAGTTCAATATCCTCCATCATCCACAAGGCCCCATTTTCTAGTTTTACACTATTAGAATCAACTAGAAATTGCTTGTATAAATATGACAATCGATCAATGTGAGTATAATTATATCCATCGATAGGGTAGGCATATGATGTAGAACTGCCAATAAGGAAAAGGAATAATATATATAGTCGTTTCATGATTTTTATCGTTGTGAGGTCTAGTCAATAGCTACTGGCTCATTCCCAAGATCAGGATTTAGTGTCTTTAGATATTCAGATTGCAACGCCGATTTGTTTTCTACAAATGGGCGAATCTGAAAAAGCCAAATTTCACCATCTTTAAAACCTAATTCGATATCCCAAGGACCTTTTTCGTTAAGATTTGCTAACATTTTTTCCTTTACACTGGATATGAGGGTTTTTAGTTGATTCAGCTCCGCAGAAGATAATACAGGTTCTAAAAAATTAGCAGTCTCTATTATAGACCCTCCTGATGGGGGTATTGTTCGATACAGTCCCTCTCTTGCTGGAAATGTAAGTTCATTATATCCATTGGCATACAATCTATAGGTCTCTGCAGACTGTCCATCCACGGCTCCACCTACACCTCTACTAAATGATACTGTAGAAATGCCATTTTCCTGGTATGCATCAGTTATTATGACACCAGATTTGTCAACATTGACACTAGGTATAATGAGTATGCTAGGGTAGACGTCTTCAGGGTTGGCGAGATAACTCTGTCTCCATCGATAGCTTCTTTCTTGAAATGGTGAAGCCCATATTTTCTTGATTCCGTTAAGGATTTTTTCTTTTTGTAGCACATTAAATAATGTAAGATTGAGACCGGCACCTGTAAACTCTGGTAGATCTTCCATGTTGGTATCTGATCTTAAAAACACCGGTACATCACCCATTGGTTTTCCAAGAATATCAGTAAACGATCCGGTCAACGTCTTTACAAATGAATCTTTTAATGGGATTTCTAATATGAGATCTCTAAACAGTGCTAACTCTTGCAACACGATACAATCAATCTCTGACTGATCAATCCCTTGCGATTCCATTGCTTCTTTCTCTGTAAATATTCTATGAAGAAAAGTCCAATACGTTTCACCTATGGAAGGTATATCTTGTTCTAAATGGTCTTTAAATATTCCGAAAGGTATAACGATCCCTTCCACAACCATGGTAGGATATAGTTTTTTTAACTGACCCAGATTAGCGGCTTTGGGTCCACACCAGACTCCCGAAACTTCTGAACCAATCTTTGACATATCCAAAAGACTATCTGGATTAAAAACCAATCGTTCAGTACTGATTTTTAATTTCTTTCTGTTTTTCTGTTTGTCTTCAAATAGTTTATTTTCATCTGTAGACATATCAGATGCAAGCTTTAGTCTGGCATATCCATCCTCTGATACTGCATAGAATATTTCTTTACCATCGTACTTCTCTAATTTTTCTAAAAGATCGGCTCCTATCACTGCATTTGGGATCGCAAGATTCCTTGCAAGCAACTGTACATGTGAGACAGGGTTTCCTGCTTCCACTGATAGGATGCCCGCTACAGGACTCAAGTCTGCTGGTGGTCTATTAAAGGCATATATATAATTGCTATTGAGATGTTCATCTTCTTTTACTTCTGACTTAACGATCAACTTACCTTTGGCATAACCCGGATTAAGCCCTGATATGAGACCGGGCTTATTGATGCCTAATACTTCTGCTTTGTAA
Source organism: uncultured Saprospiraceae bacterium (assembly GCA_937942465.1). GTDB lineage: Bacteria > Bacteroidota > Bacteroidia > Chitinophagales > Saprospiraceae > JAHDGW01. The sequence continues at coordinate 7,683 of CALDEO010000058.1, read as the reverse complement.
TCAAGATTCGTGATGATGAGTTCATTCAACTCTGCAAGCGTATTACCGTAAGACAACAACAAGGTACTTCGTATTTTATCATCTAGAAAACCTTTAGTAAGTGGTTCAAATTCAATGTAGTTATTCACATCGGTCATGTATATGGCAGTCAACCTTTGACTTCCCCATTGTATCGTTTTCTGTGCAGATTTACGATAAAACATAAGATCCGACCGAGATACCGCCGTACCATATAGCCAATTGATATCATTAACAAGCAAGTCATACTCCCATGACTCTATGTATCCTGCACCAGCAAGTGCTTTAGTTGTATAACAGATTTTATCACGTAACTCAGAGAGGGTAGTCGTTTCCCACTCAGCAAGATCCCGTATCAATTGTTTCTCAATTTCGACAGTAAGGTCTAATAGCTTTATTCTAGCAACATCCCATTGAGTATCTTTCCAGTTTTCACGCAGACTATATATGAGCTCTGACAAGGCCATTGCACGCAGTTTGGGTGACACATCTGTAAGTGATGTAGTTGATTCATTTAGTAACTTAAACAATTGTGACTCCTTAGGCATAAATCGAGCATAGCTGCTGATTTGTTGTACATCAAAATTCTGATAATAAGCCTTCATATCAGTTATTAATTTGTCTAGCCAGTCCTTCTGAGATTGATTAAGCTTAGTATAATGTTTTTCCTTAAAATTTATGACTTTCGTCAAATCGGATTTTTCTGGATTGTTGTGGAGCTTTATTCTTAAATCGAAAAAAGGGTTGTAATCATCGCCTAGATACTTAGAATATGCTCTGATTCTTTGAGTTTCATCAGTGTCCTCTCCGTGAGGTATATCTCTAGCTGCCAGTCTCAGTAGTAAGTATTCCTCGCTGAAAGCCTTATTAGAACGGCTTATTTTCTCCAGAAATGCTTGTCCCCATTCTTTTTCGTCTTCAATTTGTTTGGCACCCCTATAAAACTGAGATTGTTGATGTATCCATCCATTATCAGCATTAAATAAAAATTGCTCTATCTGATATTGTTTGAGTCGACTATGATCATTAGGTTCATCCCAAAAATCATCTTTGTCGGTATATGTGAGTATCTGCCCAAAAAATAAATGATTTTTAGCTGCTAATTCTTCAACTTCAGGAGCATACCTTGCATGTTGTTTTCCTTTTAATGGCTCAGGACAAGGGTCCCTGGCTTCACGAATAGTGTTATCATCGCAAAACCACTTAATATCTTTATAAGGTCCTCTATTATAGTCTTTCCAAGATTGTATATAATTCCTAATCTGTTCATTACTATAACCCTGAGTTTTTGACACAGACGGTACCATAAGAATAATGCAAGTGAAAAGGAATACCGAAGTTTTAAAATGTAAGGTCATAAATGGTTATTCTATAGTTATGTGATATAGACAATATTAAGTAGCCTTTTGGTCGGTTTAATATTTAAATTAAACCCTCATCCCATTCCATAACACAGAAGATCCAATAAAAATTCTAATTGACCAAATTTTGATTTAAATCAACTTTTTGAAACTGATTAACTTAACATATATTGCGTACTGAGCAGACACTTTGTTAAAGTTTTGTATAAAATTAACTTAGCCATTCAATAACTTGTCTTTATCAAGTCTTAATTGTATTTTTAGACGGTAATGAAAGATCTAAAGGTCATACTGTTTTTATTTATATTGATTGGTGTTATTACATCATGTCAAAGAGATATTGATATTGAGTATGGGTCTTTTGAGTCTAAGCTTGTTGTTAATTCTACATTCAACCCAGATTCTGTGTTTACGATACATCTGAGTAAAACTGGAAGTTTAGGTAGTGACAAGCACAATATTGAGTCAGTCAACTATGCTAATGTATTTATTAGCACCGATGATCCTTTAGACTCTGTTAGAACAATGTATCATTCAGAAAATGGTCAATACATTGCTTACAATTATTATCCAGAAGAGAATAAGACTTACTTTTTAGAAGCTCATGCCGATGGATTTCCCTCCGTATATGCCTCCAACGCTATTCCTGATAAAGTAGATATTACACTGTACGACACTACTACAGTCTATCATACACAAGGGCAAGCACTACAGTTTGATCTTACAATTGATAACGATAATAATAACACTTCCGATTTCCTCATTTACGACATCGTTAATACGAATAGATCTGTGAAAGGTAATAATCCATTTAGTGTTGAAGGATGGCTTGAAGCACAATGGCTTAGCTCTACATCTTCGGATACAGATAGAGTTAATGACTCAGATAATCTTCAGACAAAAATATTTCAGGTACACAATGGACAATCTTCTGGTAGCCTCAGTAGTAGTTTTATAACTTATGAAGATTTTGATAAATCTACTAATGGGGACACAACTAGTGTACAGAATGGCAAGGTTATGTTACGTATTATGTCAGTCTCAGAAGATTTATATAATTACTCTAAATCTATCGAGTATTATAAACTGAATGACAATGTCAACTCCAACCAAACCACACCATTAGAGATATTCTCTAATGTAGAGGGTGGATATGGTATTTTCGGTGGTTATTCCCAAACGTTGTTTGAGCTTTAATCTATAGACTTAATGCCTACCATACATTGTTCTCTTATTGATTTTTATTCTCCTTTATTTGATCTTAATTTAGACTTGCGTGATGCGATATTACGGAAGCCCATAAACATGAGTTTTACTCCTGGTCAGATATCTCAGGAATGGGATTCTTATCACATTGGCGCTTTTGTAGGAACCTCTCTTGTAGGTACAATGATACTCAAGCCCATTGATGGGAATATCATTAAAATGCGTCAAGTTGCTGTTGCAGCGAGCATGCAAGGCAATGGTATTGGTAAGATTCTAGTCAATTATTGTGAAGCTTTCGCTAAACATAAAAATTACAAGACTATCGTATTACATGCTAGAGAAGTGGCACAGAAGTTTTACTTAAAACTTGACTATCACATTGTGGGTGAAGAATTCTTGGAAGTAGGATTACCTCACTATAAAATGGAGAAGAGAATCAACTAAGCCCCAAAGTAAAATTCAATTCATACTTAAAGTATTACATCACATTATATTGCAGGATTAACGTATGTATATCTAGCTGAAGCTTTTTAAAAGACTAGCTACGATAATGGGTATAATCAACAAACCATCAACCCAACCCGTAAAATAAAAATCACTTCTTGATTGTGAAGTTTTAGAGACTAATAGTACTCCTATGATATACGTAACCACCAATGGAAAGAAATAGAAACCAGTGATTAATGAATTATACTTACTCCAAAGTAATATAGAAGCAGCAATAAAAAACGCATAATAAGCAATGAGCTGGGAAGTATGCTTACCTAATGAAGTGGCAATAGTCTTGACTCCTTGTCTATTATCGATCTCCTGATCTCTGATATCAAAAGGTATCGTAATAGCTAGTAAAAACAAAGCTCTCTCGATAGCCAAAATAGCTAATAGCGCTGGCTGTACAGTACCCCAAAGTGGAATAATACAGGTAAATAAAGACCAACATATAGCGATAAGAAAAATCTTGATAAGGGGAACGTCACGTAGCCTTTTACCACCAGGTAAGATCGGAAGTACGTATGCGGCACTTAAGAGTATTGGTATTATTGATAGATACTTCTGAGTAACATCTAGCTTATAAAAATATAAAAGTGTCATGACCCCAGCTGCAGCTGCATATACTGTGATATGCAAGTTATACTTCATTATAACTTCAAATCTGCTGGTAATGCTCTCGGTAGGTAGGTTTCTTATACCTATAAGTCTATGTATTGCATATAAGCATAGTGTACCAGAAAATATAAATGAAATGTAGGTAACGTCTAAATTAGCATTCATAGCTACTTGAGTAAAAATAACTATTGCTAGACAACAAATAGCGATATGCAAGTTGCTGTATAGATAGAAATTAACCAAGGAGCGAAAAATACCCAAGACGCCAAGTTTATCAATTGATAATAGTTGTAACAGTAATATTCAACAATTCTTGAAACCAGATTCTATACTACTAAGTTATTAAACACTTAGGATTATAGAGTCTGGTTTAAAAACATATGATGTGTTTACAACAGAAAGTACTTAATCAAGTTTGTATTCGTTGCGATTAAAGATACTTGAAGTTGTGGTTTTTCTTGATGTTGAGTAAGCTTTCATACATAAGCTTAATAACGTTAGTAACATCATTTTTATGAGCCATTTCCACAGTCGTATGCATATACCTAAGTGGCAATGAGATCAACACTGATGGTACACCACCATTACTATAAGCGAATGCATCCGTATCTGTACCTGTGCTTCTAGATGAAGCCGATAATTGATATGGTATCTTCTTTTTGTCAGCTGTATCTCTGATCAACTGCAGTAATATATTGTGAACTGCTGGAGCAATAGTCAGTACCGGTCCTAGACCTGCCTTAGTATCACCTTGAATTTTCACATTGACCAATGGAGTACTAGTATCGTGACATACATCTGTTACGATAGCTACATTAGGCTTGATCGTATCTGCGATCATTTGAGCTCCACGTAGACCGATTTCTTCTTGTACCGCATTTACTATGTAGAGGGTATAAGGAAGCTTTTTCTTGTTTTTGTGCAGTAGTCTCGCAACTTCTGCAATACAGAACCCACCCATTCTATTATCAAGAGCACGTCCGACATAGTATCTATCGTTGAGCACAGTCATTTCATCTTCATATGTGATGACACAACCTACATGTATACCCATCTTAAGTACTTCTTCTTTGTCTTTTGCTCCAACATCAATGAAGATGTTTTCGATAGTAGGGGCCATATTGGCATTTTTCCCTTTACGAGTATGAATAGCTGGCCATCCAAATACACCTTTGACAAATCCATTTTCGGTATGGATATTAACACGTTTACTCGGTGCAATAGAGTGATCCGATCCACCATTACGAATTACATTAATGAATCCATCATCCGTTATATAATTAACAAACCATGATATTTCATCTGCATGACCTTCAATTACAACTTTAAACTCCTTTCCAGGATTGATCACAGCATATGCAGTGCCATAGTTGTCAATGTGCCACTCATCAATGTATGGTTTGATATAGTCTAACCACAATTTTTGACCTTCAACTTCAAACCCAGTAGGTGAAGCATTATTAAGGTATTTCTTTAAAAATTGTTCTGATGCTTTATTAATTATAGCCATATATCTTCTTTGTTATCCTTTTATTTAGATTGATTGTCAGACCATGCTTTGGGGTCTTTATTCCATTCTGTTAATGTTGTTAATTCTGCATTGCTTACATAGTCCTCCTTCTGAGCAAACATTATTAAGCTATCATAGTCAGTTAGGGTCTGGAACTTAATTTCTGCTGCTGCAAAATTTTCTTTAGCAATATCAAAACCATACGTAAATATGGCTAAAACACCAACGACCTCATGACCTGCTTCTTTGAGAACATTTATAGCCGCAACGCTACTACCTCCAGTAGAGATAAGATCTTCAATTACCAATACTTTTTGTCCTGGTTTTATTTCACCTTCTATTTGATTTTGTCTACCATGTCCTTTGGCCTGTGCTCTTACATAAGCAAATGGCTTATGCATGTAGTCTGCTAGCAAAGCTCCATGTGCAATACCCGCAGTAGCTACACCGGCTATTATATCAAAATTACCTAGCTCACTACTCAGTTGAGCAAGACCTTCTTTTATCAGGTCTCTAGTCTCTACATGACTGAGGCTGATACGGTTATCACAATATATAGGGGATTGCAAACCAGAAGCCCAAGTAAATGGCGCTTGCGGACTTAGCTTAATCGCTTTTATTTCTAGTAACTTTTTAGCAACCTCAGTAACGTAATTCATAGTAGTAATATCTTCTCATTTAAGCGCTGCAAAGGTACTATATACTAGCTTATAAGCAAAGGACTTAAGAACATTGATACGTTTTAATTTAAACGCTGCATGGGTTTCTTTCTATTTTGAGTCAACCATAATATTAGACATATGGTGCTCAATTGGAGTGTTAAAACACTACAACTAAATAAAAATGACGTTATTTGTATTGTATTATACTTACTCAATAAGCGCAGATTTAACCAAATAGAAATGTATAAAGTATACATCAACGAAAAACCTTTAATCATCTGTAATGACACGGATACCGAAACGTTGTTACAGATTTATACTGGAAAGAAAATTTTAAGATCTAGGTATATGGGCAAAACTAAGGTGTTGCTGCAGCATATAGATATGATGGAGAAGGCCCAGCACCATGATGTCGTTATTATAGAATCTAAAGATTTTGAAACACTTAAAACTGATCTTAAAGAGTTGTTTAAGATTGTAAAGGCTTCAGGTGGTGTTGTAGAAAATGAACTAGGTGAATTGTTATTTATTTTTAGACGTGGGTTTTGGGATTTACCGAAAGGTAAAATCGACGAAGGAGAATCTAAAAAAGATGCTGCTGTACGTGAAGTAGAAGAAGAAACTGGAATACAAAATATAGAATTAGGCAAAAAACTAATCGTTACAAAACACATGTATCGAACAAGACAGGGCAAGCGAGCAATCAAAAAGTCTTATTGGTACAAAATGAAAGCTACAAAACAGACATTAACACCGCAACTAGAAGAGGATATCCTTAAGGCGGAATGGCTCAAGATCGCTGATGTGTTAAAGAAAGAAGAAGCGATCTATCAAAGTATCAACGACGTATTGAGTGCTTATCAAGCTTAGGTTAAAGCTATTTAATTTAAGTTATCAAGCTTTCGCAAATGACTAGACCGTAGGTCAACTCCAAAAATAATGGAAGTGTTCAGTGTCTTTAGTCCATCCTAATTTTTCGTACAGATGCTGTGCAGGGTTATCCATCGCAGTCTCTAGCGCTAGCCCCTTATAACCTTGCCTTTTACACAGGTCTTGAGCATGTGTTAATAGCATAGATGCAATCCCTTTATTCCTGGCTTGATCCGATACATACAAGTCGTTGAGAATGTAGCTGCGCTGCATACTGACTGATGAAAAAGAAGGGTAGAGCTGAGTGAAACCAATCGCTCCACCATCTTGCACCGCAATGTAAACGATCGACTCTTCTTTTGTTATCCTTTCTGAGAGAAAAATCTTAGCTGCTTCAATATCGGAAGCCATTTTGTAGAATACTCGGTATTGATCAAACAACGGTACAAGCAAGTCTAACAAGTTGATATCTGCAGTTATGATTTTTATATTTTTCATACCATTACTCGTTTATAAGTTGCTCGCTTTTGTTGTAAGTGATCGCATTAGGATTAGTGATGAGGAAGTTACATAGACCAGCAATAATCAAGCATGCTCCCGCTAGCAACATAGTATTGATCGTCTCATCTCCCATAATCGCATAAGCCAAGTTGATGCCACCGATAGAGGCTACAATCTGAGGTATCACTATGAACATGTTGAATATTCCCATGTAGATCCCCATTTTTTTAGCATCAATACTACTAGATAACATCGCATATGGCATCGATAGGATACTACCCCAAGCGATACCGATCGCCGCAAAACATAAATGTAACATCGTTGCGCTACTGATAAAGTACATACATATGAATCCCAATCCACCAATCAATAAACTACCCATATGAACATATTTCCTATTGATGTTCGTCTTACTTGCAACAAAGGTGAAAACCAATGCAAATATCAT
>CALDEO010000057.1 GCA_937942465.1 uncultured Saprospiraceae bacterium | reverse complement strand
ATTGTCGATTACTTCGTTAGCAGCCTCGCTTGCAAGTCCAGAGCGATTTATTGGTATTCACTTCTTCAATCCAGCTCCGTTGATGAAGTTGGTCGAGATCATACCAGCAATACAGACGGACAATGCCGTTGTAGATAAAGTAATAAAAGAGATCAATGAATGGTCCAAATTGACTGTTCTAGCTAAGGATACTCCAGGTTTTATTGTGAATAAAGTGGCTAGACCATTTTATAGTGAGGCGATCCGTATGTACGAAGAAGGGATTGCAGACTTTGCAACCATAGATTGGGCGATGAAAGAAGTTGGAGGTTTCAGAATGGGACCCTTCCAGTTGATGGATTTTATCGGCCATGATGTCAACTATAAAGTAACGGAGACCGTATTTAAAGCATTTTATTATGACCCAAGATATAAGCCGTCATTCACACAAAAGCGTCTAACAGAGGCCGGTTATCTAGGTAGGAAGTCAGGAAAAGGCTTTTATGATTATGCTGAGCATGCAACGAATGCAGAGCCTATAAAAGATGAGAAACTAGGACAACAAATAGTAGATAGAGTATTAGCAATGCTAATCAATGAAGCAGCAGATACATTACATACCAATATCGCAACAATCGAAGATATAGATACCGCAATGGATAAAGGAGTTAACTACCCAAAAGGATTATTCCAATGGGCCGACGAAATAGGTATAAGCAACTGCGTAGAACGATTGGATGCTTTATATAATGAATATCACGAAGATCGATACCGTTGTTGCTCATTGCTGAGAAAGATGAATAGAGAAGGGACAAGGTTTTATAATTGAGAATTGAGAATTGAAAAGTGAAAATTGAAAATGCTTGCACAAGGCTCTGTTCTTAGCCCAAATGGCAATTGTTAAATGTCCAAAGAGTACGTATTTAATAAAATCTAAGTACTGAATACTAGATACTAAGTACTAAAAAAAAGTACCTTTAGAAAATAAATTCTAGAAATAAATATCCAATAATGTCCGAATCATTTGGTGAACATATCAGAAGACTGAGAATAGAGCAAAAGTTATCGCTTCGCTTGGTTGCTGCTCACATTGATTTAGATCAATCGACATTATCTAAGGTAGAACGCAATGAAAAGCAAGCACCTAAGTTCATTGTAAAGCCACTAGCCGAGTTGTTGAAGCAACCATATGAAGCGTTGCAAATCAGGTTTTTAAGCGAAAAAATATATTTAGATCTCAAGCATGAGGATGGTGCTATTGAAGCCACAGAATTAGCCTTGGATAGATTGAAACAAGGTCACACAGGTAGTAAAACCAATAAGAAAAGAGAAGCACTTGTAGATAAGTTGCAACAATATTTGGCGAAAGCCCCTGTACAAAAAGCTTGGTTGTTTGGATCTTTTGCTAGAGATGAGGAGCGATATGATAGCGACATAGATCTGTTAGTGCAGTTTGATAAAACACAGGCAATGGATGTATTCGATTACATAGGCATCACTTACGAATTAGAAGATCTGTTAGGACGGAATGTCGATCTAGTAGAGGAAGGAAATCTAAGTGAGGATGCTGCATTGAATGCAAATAACGAAAAGAAATTGATCTATGAGAGGTAATGATGATCTCATACGGTTGGGGCATATGATCCGTGCTATCGACAAAATCGATAAGTATACTTCGGATATTATCTTTGAGCAATTTGAAGAGAATGAAATGATCCAAGATGCAGTGTTCAAGAATCTTGAAATCATCGGAGAGGCAGCTTATAAAATATCTGCCCAACTCAAAAAGGAGCACGGCATTATAGAGTGGAAAAAAGTTGAAGGATTGAGGCATAAGTTAGTACATGATTATTATCAGATTGATCTTAAAATCATTTGGTATACCAAAGAAAAAAGTCTTCCAATATTAAAGAATAATTTAGAGACAGTAATGTCTTCGATTGACAAAATCTAAGTACTGAGTACTAGATACTAAATACTGACAAACATGAAACTAGGTAACTACATACAGGGCAATTGGATCGACGGTGACGGAGATGGTACGCAACTATTGGATGCTGTTAACGGATCAGTAATCGCTGCGGCAACTGCCAAGGGGATCGATCTAGCCGGAGCATTGGAATATGGACGTAAAGTGGGTAACCCTGCCTTACGGAAAATGACATTCCAGCAAAGAGGATTGATGTTGAAAAAACTGGCCTTGTATCTCAATAAAAGGAAAGCCAAGTATTATGAAGTTAGTTACCGATCTGGTGCTACCAAGAGTGATAGTTGGGTTGATATAGAAGGTGGATTTGGTAACTTATTTGCCAATGCATCTTTGCGTAAGAACTTCCCTGATCAGACTTATGCAGTAGATGGTGATCCGATCGACTTGTCCAAAGGCGGTCAGTTTATGGCGCAGCATATATTGGTACCTAAGCGTGGTATAGCGATTCATATCAATGCATATAATTTTCCCGTTTGGGGAATGTTTGAGAAATGTGCGGTCAACTGGATGGCGGGTATGCCTGCTATCGTTAAGCCAGCAACTGCAACCTCATATTTGACGGAAGTCGTAGTGAGAGATGTCATAGCTTCTGGGATATTACCAGAAGGAGCATTACAGCTAGTCTGTGGATCGGCAAGAACGATATTGGATGCTGTAGAGTCTCAAGATGTAGTCACATTTACGGGGTCAGCAGTTACCGGTATCATGTTGAAGTCTCACCCGAGAATCATCCAAGAAGCAGTACCATTTAATATGGAGGCGGATAGTCTTAATTGCTCAGTACTCGGATTGCATGCAAGTCCAGGAACTCCAGAGTTTGATCTTTTTGTGAAGGAAGTTCGTAATGAGATGACGACGAAGTGTGGACA
>CALDEO010000056.1 GCA_937942465.1 uncultured Saprospiraceae bacterium | reverse complement strand
ACAGGTATAGATCAAGATCTAGATTTTGAATTGAGATCTAAATATCTTAATGGATCTACTACATATGTAACTGGAACAAGTGGTACTGACGGTGCAGTAGAAGGAAGTGCAGCAGATTTCGATCATCCGTGTTCGTCAGTAGCTCTTGAAAGTGCAGTTTCTATATCTTCCACTACAACAGGATTAACAGGTTGTGATGGCAATGATTCGTTAGGGGATATTGATCCGGCATCTACTTCTCAAGGATCAGATGGCGATACTAATGTTGGTTCTGGAGTAAGCAGAGTTTATTTCAATATGAATGGCGCTGTAACTGGCCAAAAGGACTATTACTATTTACGTGTATTTATTGATCCTAGTGATCCAAGATATGCAGATTGGGCAGAGGTAAAAATCTGTGATATCAGCTTTAAAGGGCCATATTCTACTCAGGCATTAGCCGAGGCAGGAGGTACTCCTGACGAAAATTGTGATCCTGTAACGTGTGACATAGCCAATGTTGTGGTAAGCAATGACAATACTTGTAATGGAGACAATGCGACTTTTACGGTAACATTTGATGTTTCTGAAGGTGGCGGTACGTACGAAGTTTATAATACGGATACTAATGTTGTATTAGGTTCTACTACGGCGGCAAGCAGTGCAACTGCTGTTGCCATAAATGTAACCGTTACTGGACCAACAGTAGGATCAACTATTAATATTGATGTCAGAGATATGGCTACAACTGCATGTAATGGTGGTGTACCGCAAGCTGCAATTTTAGCTGCTTGTCCTAATACAACTGTAGCAGTGGATGATTTTGCAAATACTCCTGAAGGGATTGCCGTAACAGGTAATGCATTGAGTAACGATTATGATCCTCAAGCCAATATGCAAACAATAGCTATAGTAGCTACAATGGATACACCTAGTGGTAATGGTACATTCAGTATTGATGCTGCTGGCATCTACACCTATACTCCCGATGCAGGATTTACAGGTGAGGATAGTTTTGTATACACGGTATGTGATAATGGAACCCCACAAGCATGCGATATGGCTACTGTGCATATTGAAGTTATAGCTAATCCTGTAGGTGGGAATAATCCTCCACTTGCAGATCCAGATTATGCATTGACAGAAGTAAATACTCCAGTAACTTCAAGTTTATTAGGCAACGATAATGATCCTGATGGTGATAATTTAGTGATCAATACGACACCAGTATCAGGACCAACTAATGGCACCCTTATTATTAATCCTGACGGCACTTATACTTATACTCCAAATACGGACTTTGTAGGTATGGACATGTTTAGTTATCAAGTATGTGATGATGGTGTTCCATCATTGTGTGATATCACTACGGTCACAATTGATGTAATACCTGATGAAGGTAACATTACTAGTGCGGCTGATGACTCAGGTGTTGGTCTTATAAATGAAACGATTACTGGTTCGCTCGTGGCGAATGATACAGATCCAGAAGGTGACATGCAGACAATCAATGCTACACCAGTCTCTGGTCCAAGTGTTGTAGGTGCATCTGTTACTATTAATACGGATGGAACTTATAGTTATGTACCGGCAACAGATTTCGTTGGCAATGATCAATTTGTTTATGAGATTTGTGATGATGGTTTGCCAATAGCATGTACTACAGCGACTGTATATATTACGATCTTACCGACAGCTCCTAATACAACCAATGCCTCAAATGACTACAATGTTACTCCAGTGAATATTGCAGTCAGTGGTAACGTACTTACCAATGACTTGGATGATGAAGGCGATATGCAAGCGACTAATACGACTGTAACTGCAATGCCAACTAATGGTACAGTAACAATAGACGCATTAGGTAACTACACATATACTCCAGCTACAGATTATGTAGGGGAAGATAGCTTCCAATACACAGTATGTGACAACGCGGCAACAGTAGCCTGTGAGATAGCAACAGTTTACATAGAGATTGTAGGTAACGTAACAAGTGGAAACAATGCAGTTATTGCTAACCCCGATATGAACGTCACAAACATTAATACTCCTGTGGTGGCTAATGTTACAGATAACGACCACGACCCTGATAATGATAACTTAACGGTTAACACGACCCCAATAAGTGACCCTTCTAATGGTACAGTAATGTTGTTCAGCAATGGGTCATACATATATACACCAGCTACAGACTATGTAGGTACAGATGTGTTCACATATGAAGTATGTGATGATGGTACGCCACAAGCATGTGATCAGACAACAGTAACTATCAACATACTAGCGAATAACACGAACGATACCTTTGCTGGTGATGATTCTGGTTTAGGGGTATCAGGAGAGCCTATCATTGGAGATTTATTATCTAATGATAGTGACCCAGAAGGTAATACACAAACGGTAAATACTACTCCTGTAACTAACCCTACGAATGGTGCTGTTACAATATTTCCTGACGGATCATACATTTATACACCAACGGACCCAACATTTGTTGGCAATGACCAGTTTGTATATGAAGTTTGTGACAACGGGATGCCACAAGCATGTGATCAAGCTACTGTTTATTTGACAGTATTAGAACCAGTAAAAGAGTTGGACCTAACAATAGGAATAACAGCTCAATTTACCTCAATCGAAGAAGGAGCAAGTTCAAATTTAACTTATAATATTTCAAATTTAGGGCCTGACTCTGCAGATGGATCTACCATTACTGTAAGGATCTTTAAAGTATCGAATTTTGGTACACTTGTCTTAGATCCATTACCGACAGGATGGAGTGTAAGTAATGAAACTTCAACGTATTTTGATTTGATAACTAATAATCAACTCGCCGTTGGCTTGATAAATAGGACAATCGTTACTGGTACATTTGCTCATGACGGTGACGACGAGGATGCCGTTGTAGAGTTTAACGCATTCATTGTACCTGGTTCAGGAGGTGAGAATATATTCACTAACAATGAAGATGAAGCACAGATTCAAGTAAACTAAAATAAACTAAAGATTTAGATATGAAACAGATAATAATTATAATCACAGTATTTTTATCATTGGGGTCTTTAGATAAGGTTTATTCTCAATGTGCAGCCGCAGATGCTGGAGATATGGAGGCTACTGCCTTGTCCATAAAGCCTAGTGCTCCGATCAGTGCATGTGACCTAGCCTCAGTTGAGGCAGAATGGACTAATACAAGTCTTTTTCTGAATAACTTAGACAATCAATGTCATTTAGGAACATTCAATATTGCCCTTCCTCCAGCATTTTTAGGTACAACGGGTACGGCCACAATAGTGGCAAGCGATGGAGGTCTATATTTTGATACGCCTATTTGTACAGATAGCCAGTGTGATGCCGATATATTGCCTAATGCAGTTATACCAGATGGTGTAACAGTTTCTTTTGTAGTAGCAAATATGATTATCGACAATACACAATCTTGGGTAAATCAACAGGTAACTAGTCAAATTCAATGGATTGCCGTGGATGCTGACGGCTTAAATGATGACTTGACAATTGCATCTGAGACAACTACTAATTGTGGTGCGATTTCAGGACTTGTATTTCAAGATGATTTCGCTGATGGTCTCAATGATGCTAACTCAGGAATGGATGTTGAGCTAGAAGGTATAACCGTGACCTTAGTAGATTGTGGACAGGACGGGATATGTGGTAACGCCAATGACGGTGCTACTATTGTAACTACTACGGATGCCAATGGTGAGTACATATTTGAAGATTTACCTTTTAGTTTTTTTCAAGTATTTTTTGGAACAAGTACTGTAACACAAACGTATGATGCTTTTACAGTTCAAGATGAAGGTGTAGATGAAACAATCGACAGTGATGCAGATGGTACTGGGGTGTCTCCAGTTATTCAGATTAGTAATGCAGACCTCACTGAGGAGGATGTCGACGCTGGGTTATATGAATACATAGGTATCTTGGGTACATTGTTTACTGATGAAGACTTTAGTATTCCTGCTCCTAATGTTAGCACAACAATTACTGTAACCTATGCTGATGGTACTATGATAACAGTCCCTATTACAACGGACGGTTCAGGTGGTTTTGTCATTGATGACACTGCTATGTTACCTCCAGGTACAATTACAGATATTAGTTCTGCCTTTGGTGAATTTGAAGATACAAGTGTAGTCAATTCATCTACGGATGCACCGTCAGGTACCGTCATTATGTTACAAAATTTTTCTCTACCAGTAGAACTGAGCTTCTTTAATGTTCATAAGGATGGAAAAGAAGGTGTTATTGTCTGGCAGACTGTATCTGAAATTAATAGCGACTATTTCGAGGTATTAGTATCTAAGGATGCCATCAATTTTGAATTATTAGGAATGGCTAAAAGCACTGGTGGATTAGATCGAATTACAGATTATAAATACGTACAGACTAATCCTTATTCAGGAGTAAATTATTACAAATTAAGGCAAGTTGATTTGGACGGAGCTTATGAATATTCTGCTATTAAAAGTTTAGAATTTGAAATAGAGGAAAACACATATGTTCGACCGAATCCAACACTAGGTAATGCAGTATTTGTAATAGAGGCATCTGTGCAAAAAGAAGTTAGATTAGAGTTAATGGATATTAGAGGTAAACTAATATGGAAGGATACTTGGAATATAGAATCTGGTGAAAACATTTATCCTCTTGATTTATCTGCACTTGACGCTGGAACGTACCTATTAGTTTACAATGACAATAGTGTGAAAAGATTCGAAAGAATTGTAAAAATAGATTAGTTAAGTTTTAGTGGTTCACTATGATACCTTAAAGTAATTAAACTACTTTTTTGAAAAAGTAAGTTTGAACTTTAAGGTATTGATCACTAAAGTAGATACATGCTAGATTTCAAGGTTAGTAATAGCTCTAAATTTAATTATTTAGGGCTATTCTTTTTTTATCTAAACTTTTGTCCATCTTTAATAAATCGGATAATTTAGCTGATATAAATACGGTAGAAAGTAACTCACTTTAATTCTTCACTAAGAAGCTGCCATGTCATCTATCTCAGCGACGGCGTTCAGTACTTCTCCACAATATTTACAGTGTTTGGCATCGTCATCGTGACCTTCGTATGAGCAATATCTACATGCTTGTGTATTGGTACGGTCATGTGAGTGTAGCTCGTTATTTTCATTCTCTGCATCTTCGCTACTTGCTTTCATCATGTCACCAGTGATGATACCCGTAGGTACTGCGATCACAGAATAACCCAATATCATCAAGGCAGCGGATATAAATCGACCTAGCGCCGTGACTGGAGCAATGTCGCCATATCCTACAGTAGTCAATGTCACTACAGCCCAGTATATACTCAGTGGTATATTATCAAATCCACTATTGGCCTCACCTTCTACGAGATACATGACAGCACCAAGTATAGATACACTTAGCAATATGAAAAACATGAAAATACCAATCTTAGCTCGGCTCATTTTCAGTGCCTTGACGATGGTCTCCCCTTGAGTTAAGAATGATCCTAACTTAAATATCCTGAATACTCTCAATAATCTAAGAGCACGGATGATCATCAGCGAATGCGTACCTGCGATGAATATACTAATGTAACTCGGTAAGATAGCTAGTAGATCTATGACACCAAAAAAACTAGTAGCGTACTTGATCGGCTTGTATACGGCATATAGTCGCAATACGTATTCGATCGTAAAGAATATGGTAAATATCCATTCCAATATGGTGAATACATCGCCATATTGACGAGCATATCCATCAACAGTCTCAAGAGATACCACGATGATACTCGCTATGATCATGATCATCAATATGATGTCAAATAGCTTGCCTAACGGGGTGTCAGCCTCAAAGATTAACTCATGAAGCCGCTCTCTCGATGGACTAAATCTTTCTTGAACTTGCTTTTTACTCTTGGTCATTATGATTTATAATCTAACATCAGTAGTTGATACATTACTGCTTATAACTAGTGAGTACTTGCTTGATATCATTAAGTAGAATCATTCCTTCAGGAGAAAAGTTCTCATATTCGTTCTTTTCTATTGCTAAAATTAACAACATGAAGTTATCTGCGATCACTTCGTCAGGGTGTATGATGTACCCTGTGTTATCCTCGATCTCTTCAAAAAAGCCTTCAACTTCATTCATTTTGAGAGTGCTACTACCATTTTCGGTAGCGATTACCTTGCCTGAGTCATCGATAGCGTATAAGTCAAATTTGAGATAATCAAAAAATGCTGGCGAAGTCAATCTATAGCTATCCTTATCTGATGTTATGATCGGTATTACTCTGTACTCTTCGTTTGTTTTTTTATCCTTTACAGGAATATAGAAATCATCATTAACACCATCTGGATTAATCAGGATTCGGTCTTTAACAACTTTAGGATATACTACTTCAGTATCCAATGGTTTAAATCCTATTTGATCATACAGTTGATGTTTCATAGCAGGATCAGATCTTGATATGATATGTGATATCTCGTGTAGCATTACTGCTAGGAGTTCGTCGGTATTTCCTTTTGCTAAGGCATCTTTAGGGATGTAGATCCCATTTTCACGAGTATAATATACCGATGGTCCATAGTGATTGGTGTTTATTTTAACCAGTTGGATCGTTGATGATAATAACTTAGGGTTGAGTCTATTGACTAGTAGTATTGCGCTATCCATGACACTTGATATCATGACTGCCTCTGTAGAGTCAAAGTCCATAGTCTCCGATGCTATGAATGGTAGGAATAGTGCTTTTCGTTCGTCATAAGACAGCTTTTGAGTATCCTTCATCTGGATATCCATCTCTAGTCGAGATAGCTTATCAAAGAAATGCTCCACATCATCTTTGAGTATGAGTCTAGATGCATCCTCCTTGCTTAGTAGCTCGTATGCTTTATCTGTATTTGTCGATAGCGTATTGGTCTGAGCACAGCCCATCGTAAAGCTAAAGTAGGAAAAGAGTAGTACGTATTTTATCATGGTATTGGTTGCTGTGTTTTCTTCTAAGGGATCGTTGTTAAGTTGTTATACGTATTCTGAGTCGGTATTAGATACTCTTACGACATTACTATTCTTGAGTTCAAGTCTATCCTCAGCAGGAGCATTGTTAGGAGCGATCCTATTGGATGTCTTGTGCAGCTGATTGTATTCTTCTTCCTTAGCTTCATATTCATTCGCAAATACAATAGTACCTAGGATACCGACACTGATACCCATAGC
>CALDEO010000055.1 GCA_937942465.1 uncultured Saprospiraceae bacterium | reverse complement strand
GTTTTCTACTTAGGAAACGTCCTTTTTTTGTGTTATAGTAAGGGTAAATGTTGTCTTTGGCTTAGATGATCGTATCGCATCTTAGCTACAAGCTAAGATGATCCGTTTCTTTGTACACATATAGTATAGTCGTAGCATCCTGCTACGATTTAATATGATCGCTAACTGTATATGTTGTAATACTCAGCTAGATGATCGTATTGCATCTTAGCTGCAAGCTAAGACGATCTGTTTCTTTGTACACATGTAGGATAATCGTTGCATCCTGCTACGATTATATATGATCGCTAGCTGTATATGTAGCAATACTCAGCTAGATGATCGTGTTGCATCTTAGCTGTAAGCTAAGACGATCTGTTTCTTTGTACACATATAGGATAGTCGTTGCATCCTACTATTGTACTATATGATTGATATACAAACGAACAATTTCAACACTTAGCTACATGATTGTAAAGCATCGCGGATGTAAACTATAATCAGCATCCAAAAACAGAAGTGTTAAAACCCCAACGACTCTACTTATTTACAATTTTATAATCAAACCCGTCGTAATCAAGTATCCCCTTCTGCTTTACTAGTTCATAGAACGCTACATTCCTATTGTGTAGGCTTTCGACATCATGACGTTCTTGCTTTTCTATTAATAGATAAAATTCGTCAGGAAGGAAATCTACTTCCATCTCTGCTCTATATATATCAACTATTCTATAGCCTATTGACTTGAAGTGATTGCTCAACTTGATCAACCTTGCCTTACCTACATCTAAGAAGTAATAACCCCAGACTTGCTCTTTGTCGAAATCACAATCTCCTTTTGCTTTATTCTCCGCAAAGAAACTCTCTACATCCTCTTTTGTAACCATAGTATATATCGTTCTACTGCAAACTTAACAAAAAAAGAGCCCAACTTTCGTTGAGCTCTTTTAATGCTTTATGAGATCAGCATTTTGTTAATGTCTAACAAATACTAATTATTTGATTGAAATCATTTTCTTAGTTACTTTCTCACCATTAGCTTCGATGCTATAGTATAACATACCTGCTGTAGTTATTTGATCATCTTGCAAGATAAATGCATGCTCCCCTTTAGAGAAACTCGTATTTTCTTGGTGGATAATTCTTCCAGTCATATCATATACTACTAGACTAGCTGTTGTAGCAGTCGGAGTATAGAATCCGATAGTTGTTGCTGCGTTAAATGGATTTGGTTGGTTTTGGTAAACCTTAAATCCTTGTGACAACATTGTATCTCCATTTCTGAACGTCAATTCTAAATCCGAAGTTTCTAAACTTACATTGTAAGCCTCTGCTGCAGTTATGATAGAATTTACATCTATTACCTGAGATACTTTATTATCAGCAATCGCTCTGAATTTCAACGTAAATAACGGTGTATTGTTATCAAGTGTCAACTCTTCCATCGTAGTCCAACTTGTTGTTAATATACCGTCTTCGATATTTACAAAACCAAAGTTGTCGTCAGACATACTTAAGTATCCAGCCTCCCAAGAGTCAAAACTCATAGCAGTTGCATCAAAGTCAATACTCATCTGGAATCCGATCATTTCATTGAATTGATCAGCATATACTGGTACTGTTACCATTTCTCCTGTAGTGAATTCATTTTCATTCATTACGATCGTTGTAGTTACATTTCTACTTGATACTACACCCTCATCATCAAAGTTATTAGGGTTAGAGTTCAAGTTAACATCTCCTACTTTCACCGCGATAAAATCCTTAGCTGTCTGACTCTGATTAAGAGAAATAAAATCAAGTATCTCATCGAATGGGAATGGATCACCAACATCACTAAATGAATCATCTCTATCAACGAATCTCCAAGATTCTTGATTGTTAGGGAATTCAGTAATGATACCTAAGATTAACTTTCTTAGTATTACTAAATCTGTTGATGATACATTCTGAGAGTTATTAATATCTGCAGCTATAGTCTTATAAGGACTGTCAAATGTTGTGATACCTAAGATATGCTTTTGTATTAAAGCTAAATCTAATGTAGATACACCATTCATTGCGTCATCATTCTTATGAGAGCTCACATAGTAGTTACCAAAGTGTGGTAAGCTCGTAAATGAATAACCACCATCTACTGAAGTATTCATAGCAGTTGTAGGTAAGTTACCTTGATTGCTAGAGATACCTACTTCAACATTAGATACCATTTTATCAGTTTCAGTCATGATATTACCTCTAATATAGGCGAACCCTGGAGCTAAATCATTACATGCGTCAGCATTGTTGTCTTGTAAGTCTAGGAATACTTGACAGAAGTCTTGATTACCAGCTAAGTCAGTAACCCACATCTCTACACTGATAAAGTTAGACTCTCCATCTGGAATGTCAGAACAATCAAATGTAAGGCTCTGCACTGATGTATCCGATGAGAATGAAAGAACTAAATCTTCCTGATCTGTACAATTATCATATGATCCTAGGTCAAAGTCGTTAGCCCATATAGATAGACTTCCACTATTATTCATTACTACTGAAGCTACAGCAGTATGACAGTATGGTGTCGGAGCTTTACAATCTCTAACTATGAAATCAAATTCACATACACCGATATTACCACAGTGATCTTCTGCTTCCCATTGGATGTTGTAAGTACCTGGTGCTAATGTAGTTGTTACAGTAAGACCTGAGCCAGCTACTGATACTCCATTACCTGTGATTGCATAATTAACAGTAATCTCATCTGACGGAGTACAGTCATCGCTTACAGCTTGTGTGAATGTCACATCACCTGTACAATTATCACCATAAATACATTGTACATCAGCAGCACATACATTTTCGAAAGTAGGTGCTTCTAAGTTTTCAACTTTTAATACTTGAATGTTTGTATATAGACCTGTACCTAATGCAGCATCATATGTACACCAGTCAATAACAGTCCATGTTCTGATTATTTTAACACAAGCTCCTTCTACAAAGTAGAATACTTGATCTTCGTATGTAGAAGCAGTAAGACTACAGAAATCATCATCAAGTACAGGTCCATTATATGGAGCTGATAATGTTGAAGGATCAAGGTTAGGGCTACATGCAGCACCGTTGCTATTAGCATCATAGTTCGCTGGCCAAGTAATGTTACTTGCATCAAATGGGTCACTATCTTCTACTGTTATCACCTGAGTACAAGATGCTTGTAATCCTACACTATCTGTCACTTTCCAAACTCTTGTAAAAGTACCTTCTCCACACTGGTCTAAAGAACCACTATCTGAGTACTGTACATCTACTATTCCACAGTTATCTACAGCAACTGGCTCACCAGTTACAGCTAGATTAGTAATATCCATAGTCTGACAATCTAATGTTATATCAGCTGGACATTGTGTGATATATGGAGGTAATTTATCTTGAATCGTAACATCTACAGTACAAGTGTTTGTATTACCTGCAGTATCATAAACGATCATTTCTACCTGAATAGTTTGACCTATTTCATCACAACAGAATCTTACATCTGGACCGTATGAAGTATTGAAACCACAACCAGCAGTTACTCTTCTTACTTCAAATCTATCGATACCACAGTTATCATTACTACCGTCATCAAATGTCGCTGCTAGAGCTATTGCCTCACCTGTAGATCCTAGAGATACTACTGTAAACTCATCACATACTGCGATCGGCGGTACATTATCAATCACAGTGATCAATGATGTACAAGTTGTTGAATTACCACAATTGTCTTCAACATCCCACTTGATCTGCGTAAGACCGAATGGTAATGTATTGATTGAGTATAATCCGTTACTTACGATTACTTCTGTGTAGTTAGCATTTGCTGGTATAGAACCATTAGCACCTGCTACTGTATAAAATAATCTATATGTCAATGTTGTTGAACACTCATTGCTTACAGTAGGTTTGTCAATATTCATTGCTCCAGAACAATCATATGCTGATGCACTTATTGTTATATCAACTGGACATGTAAGTTGCGGTCCTACTTCATCTTCTACTTTTATTATTTGGTCATGCTCTATGATAGCACCACTACACCAATCAACAACTTTCCAATGTCTTACTATCTTGTATGATCTCTCACAGATATCAATTCTTGTATCTTCTGGATCAAATATCTGAACGTTATCACAGAATGATCCTGAAGGAACACCTGTTACAGCAGATGTAGGTACTACATCACCATAAACTGAACAAGAAAGTGATGGTTGTCCACCATTCGAACTATCGTAGTTTGGTGGGAATACTAAATCACTAATGTCATTTCTAAATACATATATTGTCTGAACGCATCCTGACTCATTTCCTTGAGCATCTACAGCAAACCAAGTACGAGTTATGATTTCATGGTATGGCTCCATACAGTCTGGAGTTGCTACTACATCGTTATAAGTCAATGTTGCAGTACCACAAGCGTCTGCACCTATTGCAGTGTATGTCGCAGGTTCTGTCAGAGTATATGTAGCTCCGTCAGCTCCAGGGAATGTAATAATATTTGTGTCTTGTGTCAAATTAAGTGTAACACTATTTAAAACTCCAGAAGAAGCATTATTTACGTTATCAAATATTCTCAAAGTGAACATTCCACTTCCTTCTAAACCATCAAATGCAGATAATGCATTCTCAGCCATATAAGTACCTGATATAGCAGGACTAGTTGAACAAGATGTCAATAAAGATGCATATGAAAAAGCACTTTGATCATCTAGCGTCAATAGTATATTACCATTAGAACAAGAACTTGAATTAAGGTTGAATAAACTCACCGGAGCCAATGATGGACTTGCTGGTGTAGTAACTGGCGTATATTGCAACGTAGCACTTAACTCTGATACATTAGGATGTGTAATATCCAATGTGATATTCAAATCAGAAATAGAGAATCCTTTTAATGCCGAGTCCATTATATTAAAAGTCGTAACCTGATCAGCAGGTAATGAACCTTCGTTAACTGTTAATGCTGGTGCATTACTTATAGTATAACTAGTAGGTGTTGTAGCACCTGGAGTTATTTCCTGATCACATCTTGTCCATGCATCATTACATGTCAATGGAGTTGGATTCTTGTCTTCAACAACAATCGACCCCCAACATTTATTATTGTTAGGAGCTGTGATCTCTACTGTTAAGGTCTCCCCTATATTTGCAGAAGACACTGTGTCACCATATTGAGCACCTGTAGTCTCATTATAGATTGATACAGAATATTTATCAAGACATCCGTAACTACTACCTTCTAGTATTTGATCTGGTGTAACTGTGAACTCACAAGCTCCATCCAAAGATACTTGTACTAAGTCATTACAACTTAAAGTACCAGTAGGTGTTCCTGACTCAGTTACTATTACATCTAAAGTACAAGTAGAGTTAGAAAGCGAATTAGGGTTATACGTTTGATACGTTACTGTTGTTGTACCGATACCAAAGTCAGATCCGCTAGCAGGCCCACTTATTAAGGTAGGTGTGTAGAAGAATACTAAATTAAGATCAGTTATTGTAGTTGTAGCTGATCCAGTCGACCCACTATATGATCGTTGGTCAAAACATAATACATCACCATCATTAACACTAAGTGGAGGTACAATACCATTCTGAGTGGTAGCACCAAGTCCTGACCCAGGAGCACCTGTTGTTACTTGAAAATCCGTACCATTTACACTTACAAAGAATGGATCATTCCCTGCATTAGCGTTAGACGATACATAATTCCAATCAAAGGTCAAATTTCCGGTAGAAGTACTTAACTCTTCACCATTTGATCCTAAATGATCGTGAAAATCTAGTGTAATACAATACTGAGATGATCCAGCCACACCGTTATTATTACCTGTCAAAGTAATACCGGTAGTAGATGCACTAGTAATAGTACCATCACCTGATGTATTAAATGCCCAATTAGAATTAGCTAGCTCACCAGTAAATCCAGTGATAAATTCTGTACATACTCCAGAGAGTGTAGGTGTTGCATAAGATACAGCAACATCACATGTACCGAAGGCTACCGTTCGATTTACATCTGCAGGACATGTAATAGTACATTGAGCTTGCGACTGAAATACAGTCATAACGAGCAATAAAGCTGTGGGGACAACTAAACGGCCAAAATTTTGTAAAAAATTTCTCATCTTTTCTTTTTTAGTGTTCATGTATTGTGAGATCATTCGTTGATTATTCAGAATTAAAATTTTGTATTCATTTTTATTAAATATATATCGTCCTATCTTAGAACATTTTATAGTTAACGCAATGAATACATGAGAATTAACTTAAAATCATAATGTATTAAGGCAAACATTGTACCGTTTTTAATATGTAGACCAAAAGTGGTAGATTAGTAGTACGATTAATTTATATCTGATGAATAACTCCAAATCCAATACACCACGATATTGTCTCAATTGTGAAACCCTACTATCCAGTAGTGACAATTATTGTAAAGGCTGTGGTCAGAACAAAAAGGCCTATAGGCATAATGTTCTTGATCTTGCTAGAGACTTCTTTGGAACGATCTTTAATCTTGATGCAAAGATCTGGGTGACTGCAAGAGATCTATGGATACCCGCTAAGCTTACTAAAGCATATATAGCTGGTCGCAAAAAAAGGTACATCAATCCTATTAGGTTATTTGTTGTATTGTTATTTATAGTGCTAGCCATTGTAACAAATGAGTTTAACAGAGGCACTGGAGATTACTTTGGAGAATTTGATGTCAATCTGACAGCAAGACAATATGAGATGATGATTGATTTTGATACGTTGTCTACTCAATACCCATTAAGTCCTGCTGCCCATGTTGACTCTATACGAACCAAACTCTTTAAATCAGTACTCAATGATGATGACCAAAGCTATGACTTAAGGGACTTTGGTATATTAGAAAATAAAGACATTCAACTCAGAGCTGATGATATTGCCTCAATGTCAAAAGAAGAGATTTTCGAGAAATATAAAGTAACCACTTACTTAGATCAGATTGTTGTCTCGAAAGCTATATCTACCCTTAAAGACCCTAGAGCTAGTATTCGGGTCTTAATTGGTAACGTTTTATGGATTATTGTATTGACCATAATCCTTATCTCTCTGGTCATGAAACTACTCTACATAAGAGGCAAGCACTTTCTAGTAGAGCATGTCATATTGCTCGTCCATCACCATTGTTTCCTTTTTGCGCTGATATGTATGGAGTACTTAATCTACAATCTGATGGGATATCAAGTAGTAGGACTTTATTTCCCAGTAGCATTCACTTTGACCTTTTTCTATATATTAATAGATCTCAAAATGTACTTTAGACAATCTTGGTTCAGGACATTAGTAAAATTCTTTCTGATATCATTCTGCTACTTAATAATTTTAATAGCGAGCATTTTAGTAATTTTAGTAGTGAGCTTTTTAGTAGTATAGCTTCCTATTTATAAATATTAACAAAAGAATAAGCCTAGAGAAACTAACTTTGAACTACAATACACCGTCTAAAAGAAAATAGCAAATATGAAATACCTAACGATACTTATAATGATAGCAAGCTTCGCTGCTTGTAAAAGCACTAAGAAAGCAGAAAACACAATAGGTGCTATTGTAGAAACAACTGATGAGTCTACGACTACAGTAATGACTAAAGACACTGCAATAATATCAATGTCAAAAGGTGGTTGTTTCGGTAAGTGCCCATCTTACGACTTCAGCATTAACCAATATGGTGAGATGTACTTCAAGTCAAAGAGGTATTGTAAGAAAGAAGGAATATTTGCTAAGCAGTTGGGTGAAGTTGAAACAAAGGCTCTATTTGCTAAAATCAATGAAGCAAATTTATTCGACATGCAAGACGAATACAAGAGTATGATCCCTGATATGCCCTTAATCACAATCTCGTACAATGATGGTACAACTGATAAAACTGTAAAAGGCAAACTAGAACGTCCTGAGTCATTGAAAGTAATACAGAAAGAACTAGAAGCTCTTGCTCAAACAATAGATGGGTGGGTGTTGCAAAGAGAAACTACAATGCAACAATTGCCACAATACAACTTTGGAGAGCTCATCGTACAATTAGCAGATAATGTATTACTGCCAAAGTGGATTAAAAGTTATAGTAACTATGACCTAACTCTTGTAAAGCAAATAGCACCGAATCAAAACTTGTACTTACTTAAGTATGATCAAAGAAAGGCAAACCCTGCAGTGATGAAAAAAGAACTGACAAATGATCCAGCTGTAAAAACAGTTAGCTACAACAAACTAACAACGCCTAGAGAGCATGAATAACTGTATCAGATATACCCTATTACTGTTTTCTTTATTAATCAGTCACAACGGTATAAAAGCACAGGGCACGAATACCGATGATTGGATATTAGCGAAAGCTAATGAACACCTCGCGGCATCCCATGCGACAGGATTGAGTATCGGCTATATCGTAGATGGTGAAATAAAAATGGTAACATTAGGGTATACCGATCAAGAACAGACCGACACGATAGACACAGAAACGATCTATGAAATCGGATCTATCTCGAAGACTATCGTAGGTCTACTCTTACAACAGGCAATCGCTGACGGTAAAATGGATATGCAATCTGACTTTAGGGCATACTACCCTGCTGGTCACTCCTTAAGTGATGATGTCCCAGAGATAACTATACAAGATCTTGCAACACATCATAGTAGCTTACCCCGGTTACCCGGAAATATATGGAATAAGAAAGGATTCAAAATGACGAATCCATATGCTATGTATGACTCCTTGGATGTATACTCGTTCATGGAGAAATACTATGCTAAAAATCCTAAGAAAGAATATGCATACTCCAACTTTGGAGCAGGACTATTGGGGCATTTAATAGGATTACAATACGACCAAAGTGTTGAGTCTCTGTTACACAAGTATGTATTTGGACCATTGGATATGACTCATAGTAGTATCAATAATGTGGCTACTCTAGATGACTGGTCTATAGCCAAAGGCCACGATGCTAAAGGAAACCCAACTCCCAATTGGGATTTTAAAGTATTAGCTCCAGCTGGAGGGATCAAGTGCAGTATCAGTGACATGATGCAGTATGCTCAAGCATATACTAGATCAGCTCAAAAGTCTAACCCACTATATAGTAAGGTCTTAGTACCGCAGCGGGAGATAGAAGGAACTAGATCCATTGCTACATTTTGGCAATTAGCCAAATACAAGGGCATCAATATCATACACCATAGCGGTATGACGGGAGGATATGCAAGTACGATGATGATGCATCCAGAAAAGGATATAGTCATTGTAGCATTGACCAATACCGCTGACAGTATAGAGCCGCTTGTGATCTCCGTACTGACTAAGCTCATCAAAGAGTAGTGTTTAAAACCAACGACCTCTACATGTTTCTTTTATAATGTGGAAGCAAAATATGTATATTTTGGATACTCCTGACGTTATATATTCGCGTAAGCAAGAATAAGCTTTAATACCAGATCAACAACTTAATGCTCATGGCTTTACTGCGATAATAAAATATATAATTACATCTTTGAGAGTATAAATGAAGCTGACCACTATTACCATATTACTTTTTCTTTTACAGACTAGTTTGTTTGCACAACAACCAACAAATTATTCTCAAAGGTATGGTGGTACATCAGAGAAAAATGGCTCTAAAGCTGAACCCAAAAAGAATGCCGTCGAACTAGATAGTGCTTACTACAATTACTACCATCTCACAGATATAGAGAAGCATACTCCTTATATTGACTCTACTCTATCTGAGTTTCAACAATACGACCCTGCGAGAGTAGGTAATATAGACTATCTACATAGAGGCAATCCTGGCTCAGCTGCTACATCGATTGCTTACAGCCCGAGAACGTCTAGTGGGTTTAACATCGGTTACAATGCATATGACCTATATCGTATAGATGAGCACAATTTTAAATTCTTTGACCTCAATAGACCGATCAACGATCTGTTTTTTTCACCAAGTCAAGGTCAATCTAGTTTTATGGTTAAGGCTAAGTTTGCTCGATCCTTTAGCGAGGGTATCAATCTCAGCATGAACTATCAGAGGGTCTTACAAAGTGGATTTTATGATAATCAAGCGGTCCAGAACACCTCCTTTGGTACGGGGCTGCATTATGCATCAAAGTCAAAAAAGTATCAACTTATTACCAATCTATTTGTAAACAATGTAAGCGAACAATTTAATGGTGGTATTGCAACAGATACATTGTTTGAAGATGATTTTTTCAATATTTCACAAAATATTCCCGTAAGGATAGAAGATGCTACCATACGAAAAGGGGAGAAAAAATTTGTAGCCAACCAAATATATCAACTCCGAGATACGAGTGATTGGAATATCAAACTCAAGCATCGATTGCGGGTAACGGGGCAAGACTATCGGTTCTCGGATGCTATCACAACAGACTCCCTTGATACAGTAGTATATGGAGATTTCTTATTAGAAACTAGAGGTATCCGAAATGCTTACAAACTTAATATCATAGATAACTATGCAGCTGTAGAGCTTGTAAATAAAAAATCCTTATCCATAGAGGCAGGTATCGACTATGCTCGCTATCAGCTTGACTATACCGATCGGAGTGAGACCATTAATAGCTCATTTGTGAGAGGTAAAATCAATACTACATTCAGAGATGTTGTAGGCTTTACTGGAGATGTCAATTTAGGATTATTAGACTATGCTGGAGATTTTGACCTTGGCGGTAATGCCTTTGTTGACTTCAAAGGAAATAGACTGAGTGGTGGTCTACGATTGTATAACTACACTCCTAATATCAACCATCAGTACTTAAGTATTAATAGCTTATTGGTATGGGATAATGAGTTCAATAAGACCTATGGTACCGCAGTATCTGGTCAACTGTATATACCCAAGACTAAGACCACACTGGGTATCAAACAGAGTATAGAGAATGAATTGGTATATTTTGATAACGCTGGATTGCCTGTACAGGATGACAATACTCAAAGTACCACTCAACTACAAATAGAGCAAAAAATAAGTCTTTGGAAGTTTCGTTATGCAGTAGACTTTCAATATCAAGTAGTATCTAAGGACTTATATGGTCTGCCTCCGTTATTTGCCAAACAAAGTCTGTACATAGAAGATCGAATATTTAATGATCGAATGTTGGTGCAGCTCGGTGCCGACTACCGATATATTGAGTTTGATCAGGGCTTGGTATTCAACCCGATCAATGCGAGTTTCTATCCAACTGGCGAGAGTCTTGCGCCATATGAGTTGCTTGATGTATTTCTTAATTT
>CALDEO010000054.1 GCA_937942465.1 uncultured Saprospiraceae bacterium | reverse complement strand
GCTCCTGAGTTCTTACTTATTACAAACTCCAAAGTGTCACCTTTGTTGATGACTACATCATTTTTACGACCGACTCTATTGACGATTTGTTTGCCTTTGTACCATACCTCTAGGATGTGATCAGGTTCTCCAGAGTCATATTTTCTGTCTTTGACCACGGCATTGATCGATTGATAACCGATTTCTTTTGCCTTTCGTTCGTAGTCGTTACCATATAGGGTTGGTAGCGAGCTTAGTTTTATTTGATCTGCATTGTATTTTGTGGTAGTTACGTATACTTTACGATTTTCTTTCACCATTGCACCTGCAAGAGGATTTTGGCTTCGTATCATTCCTCCAGGCTCACCGACGATATGTATAGAGTCATTCACAATGATCTCAAAACTCTTGTCCTCTGCATCATCAGATGCATCATCGAGATGTGTACTGACATAGTCCGGCATCTCTAGCTTCTGGCCATGATTGGTATACATACTCAACCAGAATAAGATTGCACCTAGCACCAACAATAAAAATATGGCTATGAAAAATAGGTGTTTTACAATTCTACTTTTCAAAATCCTTTGAAAAATATTGCCTGATGTTTCGGTATTATTTGAAGTAGATTTACTCATGGGCTGCAAATTCTAAAATTTTATCAATAAAGTCATAAGGTTTGTACCCATTTAATGCTGCTTGATGGAAAATACATGTCGCAGGGGTCATTCCAGGTAGTGAATTCACCTCTATCACTATTGTTTTTACGCTTAAGTCTTGGGCAACACTGACAAATGCATCTATTCGAGCATAGCCGGTCACGCCTAGTATTTCTGCCGCTTTTTGTAGATCCGATTTCACTTGCTTAGAGATGATATCGTATTCTTTTTGGCTTTCGCCGAATCTTGCCGGTGTTATGTTCTGACCTTCTCCAGCCAAGAATTTTTCTTCAAGAGATAATATTTCACCACTTGCAAGTGCTTCTGATGGTTCGAACATCTCGTATCGAAGCTTTCCATCTTGATCGATATGGGTCAATAGTCCGCCCGTTACTTCCAAGAAGTATTTGGCATCGTTAGATTGGATTAAGCTCTCGATCAGTACTTGTTCTTTTTTAGGGAACTCCTCATTGTCTGAGAGCCCTAGGTTCCCTCTTAGAGTCTTAGAGAGTTCATCGCTTTCGCGGAATATTCCCGTAAGGTAGTCTTTAAGTTGCGACCTACTCTTGATCATCATCACGGCACTACTACAACCATCATCTACAGGTTTAGCAATCAATGGATAATCAAAGTCCTTCTCTAGTGTATTGGAGATGATCTCCTCGGCATTATTGAGGTAGTCCGCCTTATATATGAGTAGCTGGTCGGCTACTTCAAATCCATGCTCATGCAATAGTCTTAAAGTATTAAACTTGTTGATTGTCAGGGAAGAACTCTTTACAGTACTTCCGTTGTATGGCATTTTGATCTGATCCAGCTTTTGTTGGATATTACCATCCTCACCCGGTCTACCATGCAATGCTATGAATACTTCTTCTACAGTTGATCTTAAGTCATCAATGGGTACATTATTTGGTTCTAAAACAGTATTGGCAGATACAAATAGATCCATCACCTTGGTACATCGACTCCGAGTCTGTAAGGTGATCGGGTGTATCGCAAAGTGATCGATTTTATCTCGGATATCATCTGCATTATCTTTCAATAGTAGATTAATAGGGATCTGATATAGTTTGTATGGCGATGCTTCATCGGTACCGTGTAAGAACATCGGTATCGGCTCATACTTAGATGAGCTAGCTAGTTTTTCATAAATATTACGACCACTTTCGACGGAAATATGTCTTTCAAATGAGTAGCCACCGAGTATTACACCAACTCGTTTTTTAGCAACTGCATTCGTCTGCAATCCATTAAGAGATTTGCGCAAGCGTATCAATAAGTCATCATAGTGGTTTTTAGTCAATGAGGATCTGATTCGATCTTTTAGACTTGTAAAGATGATATAACTTATAAACTGTGAAGGATTCATACCGATCTCCGCAGCTTGATGAAAAAAGAATGATGAAGGCAACATCCCTGAGGTAGTATTCGGATCATTCAAGATGATATCACCGCTCTCTGTGTAGAACCCATCGATCCTTGCATATACGTCAAACTTTAGATACTCAAATAACCGCTCGCATTCTTTTTGGATCCGTTCGATATCCGTATCGGGTAGCTCTATAGGTGTTACTTTTCGTGATAAACCTGGTAGATATTTAGATTTGTAGTCATAGAGACTAGTCATCTTCTTGATCTCTGTAGGTGGTAGGGCGATAGACTCGTCGTCCATCCCTTTGATGACCACACAAGAGAATTCCCTTCCGGATATAAATGACTCTATGATCACTGTAGACTCTGTCATACTTGCTTCTAGCAAGATAGATTGATCGTCGTGAGTGATTGTATTGTTTAAGTATTGTAGCAATTGCTCAGGGTGAGATATGATATTGCCATCACAATACAACGGAAAGCCGAGTCCACTGCGGATGTCTGATATCTCACGTACCGCATCTACCCGCTGTGCTTTATCGAGAGGCAGCCAGTCTACTGATTTTATTTCCTTTACGAAAAATGCATGTTGGATTGCTTCTTTAAAAGTACTCTCATTTGGATCTTCCAGTATAGTAACTCCGATCGAAGACCCTTGATTGGCAGGTCGTATGACGATCGGTGATCCGATTGCTTCTAGTGTTTCTTTATAGTAGCTATCCCAGTTTATTTGCGAAAGCTCCGTCTTGTTAATTTCTTTTATAGCAGGCATGATGTACCCTGCGGAGTCCATGAGGGACTTTTGAGTAGATTTATTCATACCCGTAGCACAAGCGAATACACCACTACCTGTGTAAGGAATAGATAGGCTATCGAGGATGCCTTGGATCTGACCATCCTCACCATACTGACCATGCAATGCTAGGAATGCGATATCTATCTCCGATTGTAAGTCCTCGATATTGATCGGTCTACCTACAGACTGTTGTATCTTTTTGATTTCCGATGCATCGGCATCAAGACTCTCGATATATACTTGATATTGATTTTCGCTTTTAGGTAAGAACGCTACGGGAGGATAGAAATCTCTGATCGTCCCTTTGTAGACATACTGCCAGTCCAGAATCGTAAAGTTCAATAGCGAATCTACAAATATGGGGATAGGTTCGAAGATCGTTTTATTAAGGTTGTCATAGACGGTACGACCACCTGCAAATGAGATCTCTCGTTCCCTAGATGGACCACCAAATAATATTCCTACTTTGAGTTTCTGCATGTGCTTTATTTATGAATCTGCCTGAGCATGTTCAACATATTGGTAAAATTAGTTATTTGTAAAGATT
>CALDEO010000053.1 GCA_937942465.1 uncultured Saprospiraceae bacterium | reverse complement strand
TTATCAGCGTCTAGTATGGCAACAAGTGATGCCTCTGGTATATCGAGTCCCTCCCTCAGTAGGTTGACTCCTACAAGTACATCAAACTCTCCAAGCCTTAAGTCTCTTATGATCTCTACTCGATCTAGTGTATCTACCTCTGAGTGGATGTATCTTACTTTGATATCAAGTTTGATCAAGTACTTGGTGAGTTCCTCCGCCATACGTTTCGTCAGCGTAGTTACGAGTACTCGTTCATCGACTTCTATTCTTTTGCGTATTTCATCGATGAGATCATCGATCTGATTGATACTGGGTCGTACTTCTATGGGTGGATCTAGCAGTCCAGTAGGCCGTACGATCTGCTCTACTACAACTCCTTCTGTCCGCTCTAGTTCAAAGTCTCCAGGGGTTGCACTTACGTAGACGATCTGATTGATAATGGATTCAAATTCATCAAAGTTGAGGGGTCTATTATCCATCGCCGATGGGAGTCTAAATCCGTTATTGACGAGACTCAATTTTCTAGCACGGTCACCTCCCCACATACCTCTTACTTGTGGTAGTGTTACATGACTTTCGTCAACAACCATCAAGAAGTCATCAGGAAAATAATCTAACAGACAGAATGGACGTGTACCTGGTCTTCGGCCATCAAAAAATCTAGAGTAATTTTCGATACCATTACAGTATCCTAGTTCCCGCATCATCTCTAAGTCAAATGTAACTCGTTCCTTGATCCGTTGCGCTTCTATATATCGCATCTCTGCTTCAAAGAATTTTTCGTGATTGTGTAGTTCATCCTCTATGGTATGAATAATTTCTTTGAGCTTATCCTTAGGTGCTACATATAGATTAGCTGGGAATATTGCTGCATGCTCCAGGGTCATTATACGCTTGCCTGTTTCTTTCTCTATCGTATCGATCTGCTCTATATCGTCACCAAAAAAAGTTATTCTATAACCAAAGTCAACATATGGCAAGTTGATATCTACCGTGTCACCACGAACTCTGAATGTTCCTCTTTTGAAGTCTGTCTCCGTCCTAGAGTATAGGCTTTCTACTAGATTGTATAGGAATGTATTACGTGAGATTCGTTGATCTTTCTGTATACGTATGATACTTGCTTTGTAATCTTCAGGATTACCCATACCGTATATACACGATACAGATGCTACGATGATGACATCTCTACGACCTGTAAGTAGCGAGCTAGTCGCTCTGAGTCTGAGAGTATCGATCTCTTCATTGATAGCGAGATCTTTCTCTATGTATGTGTCGCTAGAGCTAATGTATGCCTCTGGCTGATAATAGTCATAGTAGGATACAAAATACTCAACTGCATTATCTGGAAAAAACTCTTGTAGCTCACTGTATAGTTGTGCTGTCAGCGTTTTATTATGGGTTAGGATGAGTGTTGGTCTATTGAGTTCTTTGATGACATTGGCTATCGTAAATGTCTTACCAGATCCTGTTACTCCTAGGAGTACTTGTTCTTTTTCACCACGATTGACACCAGCAAGTAGTTGCTTGATTGCTTCGGGTTGATCGCCAGTAGGCTTGTATTTGGATTCGAGTTTGTACGCCATGATTCCTACAAAATTAACCCAATTAGGATAAAGACTATAGCTTAAGTAGGGAGTATTATAAAAATAGGGCGATCAGATATGATTTATACAAAAAAAAAGAGGACAACAACCAGGTGGCTGTTATCCTCTCAATAAGTAATTAGGGTGTAATTGCTACTTGGTCACTACAAACTTAGTTGTCGTGATTTTATTATTAATCGATACACTCAAGAAGTATAGTTGATTATTAAATGTTGATACATCTAAGGTGTTGTTGTTATCACCTGTCTGTACATTCAATGTCGCAGTATGTATAGCCTTACCGAATGCATCGGTGATTCTTACATTTGCATTGCCATTGGTTGTAGACTTGATGTTGTACTGTAGTTGATCGCTTACAGGATTGCCAAATAATTGTATTTGGTAGTTAGCAGTCAACACATCTTCTGTAGAAGTTGGGTTGTTGTTGCCACCATTACTCTCATTCATTCTAGACATTAAGTTACCTAGACCATTGTTACCTGCAAATCCTTCAAAGATATCATCACAGTTAGCATATATGTAATCCAAGAATTCCTCATCCGTTGCAAATAATGGAGCATCTAATACACATTCAGTTAATTCCATTCCACAGTCTCCTAGAGCTAAGATTACCTCTTGTAATAAAGTGTATTGCTCAAAGTCGATGTTTATTAGACAAGAGTCAAGTGCTGTTAAGTCACCTTCATAGTCTCCACCTTCCCAATCTCCAAAGTCACAATCTACTACAGTGTAGTTGGTATCATAGACACATGCTATGTAACACTCATTAGGGAACCATTCGACGTAAGTATCTCCGTCGCCATATGATACTTCTATACACAGACCTTCACCTTCAGGCTCTTCAGAGCAATCACAAGGATCTTCCCATCCGTTAGAACAGTCTTCATCTGTCAATTCGAAACCATAACATGCTGCATAACATTCATTGTATGCTTCAAATACATTACCGTCTTGATCTACAACACATACAGGAGCATACTCTTCAGTACATTCACAATCTGTCCAAGGGTCTACCCATAGAGAGTCACAGTCTACGATTGTATATTCAGTAATACCGAAACATTCTAATAGACAGATACTTGGTACCCACTCTACACTTGTTTCATCACCATATACAACTTCCACACATATTCCTTCTTCATTTTCTTCTTCTTCACAATCACAAGGATCTTCCCATCCGTTAGTACAATCTTCTTCAGATATTGCATATCCGAAACAGTCAGCATAACACTGGTTAGGTAATTCAAATGTAAAACCTGATGAATCTACAACACATACTGGGCTGTATTCTTCTTCTTCACACTCTTCACATAAGAATACATTGAACTCTGAACAATCTACTTGGTCAGCAGCTGTATATCCTGAACACTCAGCAAAACATAAGTTAGGGAATACACAGATAGTACCTGTGGTAGCATCCGTAAGGATACAAATGTATTCTTCGCCTTCAGTTTCTTCACAGTCGCAATCTTCCCATGGGTTATCCCAGTTACATTCAACGATTGTAATGTCTTCGAAACCTAAACATTCAGCCCAACATTCGCTAGGTGCCCATTCTACGATAGTATCTCCAGTTTCTAAAATATATTCGAAACATACACCTTCGTCCGTCCAGTCATCTTCACAATCGCAATCAGTCCAAGGGTCATTTTCATTATTGCCACCGTTATCCCAGTCTCCTTCAAACGGTTCACATTCTTCTGTTGATATAGTCAAACCAAAACATTCAGCTAAACATTCGCTAGGAAAAGCAAAAGTAATACCTGATGAATCAGTAACACATACATATTCACCTTCTTCTACTTCTGGACAATCGCAATCCCAGTTTTGGGCTTGTAAGTTTATTGCAAAAAAGCAGCACAAAAGGCTCAATGTTGCAATCGTTATGTTTTTAAATTTCTTCATTATAATAGTGTATTTCTAATTTTAATAATAATGTTTTCAATTGGTTAACCAGGTTACAATTCTAATATGCTGACGATGCAAAAAATGCTGCATCAAAAGTTTATTTTTTTACTTATTTGCTAAATAGCCCATAGTATACCGGCCTTCAGGCCAAAAAAGTTTCTTTTGTAATTAACTTTAGACACATCTACATTTGTATTTAGTTGTCTTCTTATTGACGGGCTCACAGCTAGTTTAAGTCTATTATTAAACTTATAAGTGTAGGCAAGACTTACGTCAAATGAAAGTGCAATAGTCGATGGATCGAATGCCTCTGTGTTTATTGCTAGTATGCTAGACGTGTTTTCTACGTTATAACCCTGCTCTAGAGCAGTGATGTGAGCTACAGGACCCCCTACAATCGATAGAGAGGACCTTCTAGCAAATAGATCATATGATACATATAATGGAATACCAAGTGACAGACGTGTATTATAAGATCGGACCCTTTTGGTATCAGTAGTCACTTCATCTCTATTGCCAGCTACAAATACCTTTTCCATATTTTCTATGAAGTAGAATGCGGTATCTACAGTTATATTTTTGCTGGTACTGCTAGATGCGGTATAATCAAATCGCTCTACATCATATAGCACCTCTACACCACTGATGACAGACCACTTAGTGCTTAGTCGTTTGTGATACGCTAGAGATAGGTTGAATGATTCTAAAGGAGTGTACGCTGCATTGAGATCAGCACTCAACTCTGATGTGGCATTATACTTCTTGTTAAATACAAATGCTCCTGCTGATAGAGACATCGCTCCGGGCAATGATTTTTTTGTTTTGATTGGTCTTTTAACGTCAGCTGCTAGGTCCAAAGTAAATTTATTCCCCGTAAGGAGGTTTATACTTTTATCCAGCGGTTTTATATCATTAATTGTTCTTAGTACTTCATTACCTACAGAGATAGATTTCGTAGGTTCTTTATCACTAGTTATGATCGTACTTGCCTTCGGTTTGTAAGTGATTACTTGATCACTTGACTCCGTAGTTACAGATGCGGACTCGTATGTATTGTTCGTGTTGTTTTCAGTATTGTTATTTGCGTAAGCACTTGACTTCTTGATTGTTTTATTTACTACTGTTTCAGTATTACTATTGATTTTATTGTTTGCAACATTAGTATTGGCTGGAGCAGTCTCATTTTGATATTTTGCATTTATGGCGTTGTTTGATTGATCAACTGTTGGGGTAGATACGATATCAGCTTGTGCTATTGTACCTGAAGTAGAACTCTCTTGTTCCAATTCAGTTGCTGCCATTCCTCTGTTGATCGTGGCTTGTGCATTATTGTATATCAGAATGCCAGCTGCAGATATCCCGATCAATAATAACAACAGTAGTAGTAATAACCACTTTTTGTTACTCTTCTTTGGGAGTTGAGGTTCTATATCCAACCACATTGCTTCTTTATCCCATGAGATATTCTGCTGTTCGATAGACTTTTTTAATTTGTCGTTTATAGGGTCTAGCATAGTTCTATGCTTTTTTGTTTGTCAATAAAATTTCGGAGCATTTTCTTAGCTCGTGTTAGCTGTGATCTAGAGGTTGATTCGGTTATTTTCAATTGTTCGGCTATATCCTTGTGTTTGAATCCTTCAACCTCGTACATATAGAATACATATCTAAATCCTTCAGGTAGTTGATCGATCAATTTCATCAAATCAGCAGCTTGCATAGATGATATTACATCAGGCAGTTTGTGCTCATCGTACTCCATTGGTTGATCCTCTAGATCGTATTGTATTCTTTTGGTTTTACGAGAGTATTGCAATGCTTCATTGATCACGATGCGGACTGTCCAGTTATCAATGTTGCCTCGTTTATGATCGAATTGATCGAGATGTGTGAATATCTTAACAAATGAATTTTGGAGGACATCTTTGGCAGAGGGTATGTCATGACAATAGCGCATACTGACGTTCATAAGCCTGTCGGCGAATAAAAGATAAAACTCTTTTTGAGCTTTTCTATCTTTCTTGATACACTGTGATATGAGTTTATCTATCTCCAACTATCCTATCGTTCAAATTCGAAGAATGAAAAAATGTTGTGAGTCAACCCTGTATTGGTGTCAATAACCTCTCCTTGGATCTGAACGAATGTATAGTCATCATCCCCTTGTACTACGGCAGTAATATCAGTATCTGTCATCGATATAGATATACTATCAGTAGTAAAGCTTAGGCAATCTACTAGTTGATTTTCTCCTTCATCAATATTATCTAAGCTTATTTTAAAAGGGGATTGGTTGGCGCTATTAGTAGCGAGTACTGTTAGTGTATTTTGAGAGTCTATGGTGTATGTTACATCTGCAAGACTTAATTCATAATTATCTACAAAAAATAGAATATCCTCAGACTCGAATGGAGTCTCGCATACATCTATTTCTAGATTGGTCAGTTGATCAGACGGTAGATATACATATTCGTATAACCATGGGTTGTCATAACTTGATATCTCCAAAAGAAGGGTATCTGAGCTATTGCAAATATAAGCTTGAGCATCGAATACTCCATCAGTTACAGTTATTGGAGTACTGAAGTCAGACATTTCTTGACTGCCATAGATATATATATCACCGTTAAATAGAGAACCAGAGCAGTCGTTTACAATTCCTTGTATTTCTATAATTTCAGAATTTGATATATCTACTAGGATATTACCAATATCAGTGTCCTCTGTAAATGACCCTATCGAGATCGGCTCAGTAAATTGATTAAAATCGCATTGAGCAAAATATAGTAGGTGCAGGGGTTCATTTTTTTCGGCGAAAAAACCAAAGCTTCCATCTGTTTGAGTTATAGAATAATCGTAGAAAATAAAATTTAAATCAGAGATAAACATTAG
The DNA here is from genome assembly GCA_937942465.1 of uncultured Saprospiraceae bacterium. Classification (GTDB taxonomy): domain Bacteria; phylum Bacteroidota; class Bacteroidia; order Chitinophagales; family Saprospiraceae; genus JAHDGW01. Next base: position 1,603 of record CALDEO010000053.1, on the reverse strand, counting down.
GATACCAGGTAATGGCCCATTATTATTGATCAATGTACCAGAAACATATATCAGCGAAGTATCAGAAGGTATTACCTGATTAGATCCAATTTCGGAACCTTCAGACGCCAATAATATTTCATGGTTTATACTTTCGAGTTCGTCCGTGATGAAAATATCCATCTTATCTAAGTAACCATCTTTCTGTACGAATAGTCGGTAACTCTGAGTCGAAAAAGCAATTTCATCTATTAAGAACTCTCCAGAGTTGTCAGACTGTACAGTTTTTACGAGTTCACCGTGTTGGTATATATCTACTGTAGCTTCTTGGATTCCTTGATTAAATTCGTTTTTAATTGTACCTGTTAATTTAGTAGTTTCTACCTCCACTGCATCAGGAACATCGGTGCCAGACGTTGTTTCGATTATTTCGTCAGGATGACAAGAACAAATCAATAAAAGTAAACCAATAAGAAAAATTCCGTGTTTGATCATAGTGTTGTACTACTAGGTATATTCATAATATTACGCAACTGCACAAAACGCTGCATAACTTATACTATTTTTGCAAATAAAAAGATTGCCTTGGTAAAATTAAACTATAAAGTCTTAGGAGAAGGAGAGGTTGTAATAATACTTCATGGATTGTTCGGTATGTTGGACAACTGGCAGACATTCGCCAAGAAGCTAGCAGAAAACTACAAAGTCTATATCGTAGATCAGCGAGATCACGGTAAGTCACCACATACCACAGAGTTTACTTATCCACTACTAGCACAAGATGTGAAGATGCTTATGGATGCAGAGCATATCGATAAAGCTCGCATCATCGGGCACAGTATGGGTGGTCGTACGGCTATGCATATGGCGCTGATGTATCCTGAGTCAGTAGAGCAACTCATGGTTGTAGATATGGGGGTCAAAACCTACCAGGGAGGTCATGAGTCCATCATCAAAGCACTGCAATCTATACCGATCGGAGAAGTATCAAGTCGATCAGAGGTAGACACATTGTTGTCCTCTCAGATTTCGGAGCCAGGTATCCGATTATTCTTAATGAAAAACCTGACTAGATCCAAAGAAGGTGGATATACGTGGAAGATAAATTTAGATTTATTAGCGCAAAGCTATCCTAACATCATGAGAGGTATCGATGCGGATCAACAATCTGACGTAGATACATTATTTGTAAAAGGTGGTAACTCCAATTATATACTCGATGAAGATAAAGCAGATATCAAAAAAATATTTGCGAAAGCTAAAATAGAGACAGTAGCAGATGCAGGCCATTGGATACATGCTGAGCGACCAATCGAACTCTTATCCTTAACAAAACGTTATTTTGATGGTGAGATGTAAATCATCACCTTTGATATGAAAATAAGACGCAACTAGGAACGTTGTAAGTCTGACAAATACTAGAAAATGAAAAAGCTAATTATAGGAGTAAGTCTGTTGAGTGTAGTCGCATTGAGTGCATTTACCATTGTCAAAAATGACAAACTCTACGAAATATCTAAGAACATAGAGATATTCGTCAAGGTCTATCAAGAGCTTAACTTTGGCTATGTAGACGATCTTGACCCATCTGAGTTGATGCGTACCGGTATCGATGCGATGATGG
>CALDEO010000052.1 GCA_937942465.1 uncultured Saprospiraceae bacterium | reverse complement strand
TCTTCCAGAATTATCATCACCTGCGGTATTGATCTCATAATGCCAGAATATTGAACCTTTAGTATGTCCAGGAAATTTCTTGTAGAATATTTTTAATGGTTCGTTTTCATGACCATCTGCACTATGTATCTGACCTATGACAACAGAGTATGAAGCTGCAACTCGGGCATCCCCGGTTGTTGATACATTCATTACCTTAAGCGTAGCATTCAATTGGGCATCAGTCTCAGGAGACCATTTTTTCGTTTGGGCTAGTTCTGTTCTTGTATTGTTAGAGGTGCCATGCGTATCTCCAGCATTTGGAGCTTTAAAAACGATCCATTCTTTTTGACCATCATTAGCGGTATAAAAGAAATCTTTCTGTTCAAAATTATTCGCAACTCCGGCATTGGAGCCATCACCCAAAATCAAATTCCAATGATTAAAAAAAGGAATGATATCACTTGCGTAGACCGTCTTTGGTCCTTCTACTTTATTCGACTCCTTGGCATTGTTGGAGCAGCTACTCAGTAAGATAGAGAGGCTCAATAATATAAAAGAGGATAGTGTTAAGGTGATGGTTTTATTCATTGCTTTTGGGTTTGGCTTCTAAGTTTTTATAATGATACTTAGCTTTTAATCGGTGTGGTTAGACACTTATATTTAGACATTAAGTGTCAATCTTTCGGTCAACACCTAGGTGCTAAATTTTTACTTATACTTCTTCTCGGTGTATATGTTTATTTGGTATGTTTTAACTTCTTTGCCATCGGCATCCTTTTCCGGAATAACCTCAGTAATAGCGTGCATTTTTCTTTTTTTATACACCCTGCCATATTTACCGTCCTTTTTGTTTGAATCAATTAATTTGTATCCGTTAGACTTTAAATCGTTCAGGTAATTTTGATAGACAGCTTGAGACTTAAATGAGATGCACATAGCTATCAGTACTTCTTTCTTTTCAGACTTGTATAAGTCTACAAGATTGAAAACTTCAGATTCTTGATCCCTTTTCTTGTTTTTATACTTTAGGCGTATTCCTCTTGACGTTTCAGCTTCTCCATCTGATTCCCAATTCGGATTTTGAAGGAGATAAGATTCTGCCGATTTAAATTCTTTACCAATCATTGATTTCAATTCATTAAAGGTAAAATCTTGTGAAAAAGCAGTAATACATAAAAATAGAAAAGGGAATAAAATTAGTTTTTTTAAATTCATAGTGACTCAGTTTATTTTGAACCAATATAAGAATAAAACAAGTACCATTCGCATAATAGATATAACCATTGAGTTGGATTATTACCACCTATACAGTGTTGGATCGACGGTCATCAGCTTTAAAGGCACCACGATTATGCAGGATCCATTGAGATTCGTCTAGAGGTGACACCCCTTTGTAACCTCTGATCTTATCGTCGGTGGTAGTTGTTTTTTGATAACCATCCAAGGTTAGTTTAAGTCGTCCTTTACCAGAGGTCGTAGCATTGAACTTTATAGAATATTCCATTGCGGCAGCTACAGCAACCCTTCCTTTTAATACAAAAAAGTCATTGTCAAATACTGGTGCATCTATCTGTGCATGCATTTGATTTAAATCACTAGATATAGGTCCTAATAAATCTTGATTGGCTTTGATTTCGAATGCATACATCGGTTCTAGTAGATCACTTCCTGCATTCTCTAATCCTCTGAGTACACCCATAGGCGTGGCCAGTAGGAAATCTCCAGGATTGGAATGTACGTTGTGCTCTGACCCCTCAATAAGAGTTATCGACAAGTCTGTCACCTCATAACCATGTATCCCTTGCCTCAGAGACCAAGGGATGGCTCTCTTGACTTCATTGATGTACTTATTGCTGATGTCACTTGTCCTTACCTTTGACGTAAATGTAACACCACTACCCAGTGGCGCTGGCTCGATCAAGAAGGTCATAATCGCCCAACATGGCTTAGGCATCCAATAGCGTACATAACCTTCAGCAGCCTTAGAGGGAGTCTCTTTATAGATGACTTTGGGTTTTTGAAATGTTGCTTCAATATCCCATCGTTGGATTAGATTCTCTTTTAGCACTTCCGTTTGTATAGGTCCTAAGATCTTTAAGTGAAACTCTCTTTCGTTTTTAAACCACTTAAAGTCCAAGGTTGGATCTTCTACATGGAGTATATCCAATGCTTCGCCCAATTTTTGATAATCCTTGTCCTCATTTGCGATCACTTGTACGCCTAGTACTGCCTCACTGATTTTTGAATATTGATCATTGAGGTTTTCAGAACCTAAACTATCTCCAGATAGGATGATATCTGAGGTCGTGATGACGCCGATCTCTCCATGATAGAGTTCTGAGACTTGGATTAACTCTCCAAGTTGCAGCTTGAATATCTGATTGATCTTAATATCTTTATCCAGCTGTTGTGACCGTATGACGTCTTTGTTTTTCATGACACTACCATACGATTTTATATACGCGAGTCTTCCTTTTTTGTCATGGAACATTACTTTAAAAACCTTAGCAGCTGGGGTAGCATGGTAGTTGGTTGATTGCGGTATTATGGTCGAGATACTGTCCAGTAGATTATCTATACCCAACGCTAGCTTGGCACTACCGAATAACGATCCGTATAGAGCTCCATCTTTTATACTTTGTATTCCTTTATCTAATATTTGAGCTAAATTAGACGTTTCTCCCTCTAGATATTGCTCCAGAAAAGTCTCGTCGCATTCTGCAAGGTTCTCCATGGATGTATCGAGGATAGGAGAGTCCTGATGATTGCCACAATCTGTAATAGACAATAGTTTAGGATTGTCAGGATTAGATAAGTCAGGATAGTTTAATGCAAACAACTTAGACCCTAGGTCTTTTTCAAAATCTAAAAACACTTGTTCTATATCTACACCTGCTCGATCGATTTTATTAAAGAAGACGATGACGGGGAGTTTTCGTTCGCGTAAGCTCTCCCATAAGTTAAGGGTGTGAGCTTGGATACCTTCTTTGGCTGAGATTACTAATATCACGCCATCCAATATCGAAAGAGACCGGTCAACCTCGGCGGCAAAGTCGATATGCCCTGGCGTATCTACTAATTGGATTAAAGTATCCTTCCAAGTGAAATTAACAGAGGATGCTTTGATGGAGATTCCTCGAGTCTTTTCCATTGTCAGACCATCTGTGATAGCTGATCCCTTATCTACGCTACCCATAGACTTGGTTGCACCAGCGTGATGCAGCAAGCTTTCTGTTATTGAGGTTTTACCCGCATCTACATGCGCTAAGATCCCGATGGTAATGACTGGTTTATCTGACATAGCACAACTAACTTAATACTTCCTTTGCTTCAAATGCAACTTTAAACGTTTCTAAATGTGAGTTTTCCATGTTTACAATTACTTATCTCCATGCTTACTCTAAATCAGTTTTCGGCTTTCCCTGTTACTTTGGTAAGGTAAGTTGAATGTTTAGTTGTTTTTTCAAATAAAGTAGAATTATCATTCAAATGACATGATTGTTAACATTACTAGTAATTCAGTTTCTAGTTTATTACTTTGAGGTAACTATTGTTTTGGGTCAAGGATTTTTACGTGGGATTAGGATGTTACCATTCGATGGGATTACATTGGTCATGATTTTTTGCAATAGGAGAGTGCTGTAGATTTCAGATTGATAATATGATATGTCAACAGATCTCACGGAATAAGAGCATTGTATTATAGATCGCCTTTAAAAGAAATCTTTCCGCAAGGTATTGTTCCACTTCCTTTTGGTGCTATGCTCATGTTGTAATAAAGGTCCTGATCTTTCAATATAAGGGCCGCTCTAGGTGTACCCACCGCAATATATGATAGGGCGACAACATAGAAGATATGTTCCTCATTGGGTGCAATCGTTTTTTGTAATTTGGTAGCCTTATGGAAATTTGAATTTAGGAAAGCTTCCATTCCGGTGAGGCCATAATTGTGCATTGGTAGCTTAGCCATTGTAATCGTATCTGATGGTAATAGCAACTTTAAGAAGGAGTCAGGTGGTGTAAAAATTGCAAATGAATCAGCAGGAAAATTAATATTAACGTCCAATGGAGTGTCAGATTCGTTGATTATTCGAGTCCAAAATACTGAAAATGCATACCTCTTTCCAGTAGAATCATAATACTGTGTGCCATCGGATGCAATGCTTCCTCCTTT
>CALDEO010000051.1 GCA_937942465.1 uncultured Saprospiraceae bacterium | reverse complement strand
TTGGTGTCTGTATAAGACTTAAACTCGATCGGATTACCACTAAAATCAAATACAAACATCGTCTGCTGTTCTCCTACTTCGCCTTCATATCTTATTTGTGGTTTGATTATAAAAGCTACTTCTTGTGCTTCAAATCTTTGTCGTATATCGGCAAACTCTTCATGAGATAATATGCATCCGAAATGAGGAATAGGTACACTAACACCATCTACTTTACCACAATAATCTAACTCCGGCAAGTGATCACTTATATGCGCTGACAACTGATTGCCAAAGAAGTTAAAGTCAATCCAATGCTCCGTAGACCTACCCTCTTGACATCCTAATAAAGAAATATAAAAAGCCCTAGTAGATTCTATGTCTTTTACTTTAAATGCATAATGAAAAGGTCTACTCATAATTTATATTTATTCAATTCAATAATATCATAAAAGTACGAGACAAATGAGTCTGTAAATGTCTGTAACAAATAATCAAGATTAACAATCACAAGCTTGGCACTCCTCCAATGTCTCGAATGGCACAACACCTGCACAACCTCCCCAAGTAAACTCTTTACACTTACCCTCCGAAGTATCAAAGTAATACCGTACAAAGGCTGCATTACAAGGACCTACGTTAGGCTCTAAGCTACACTCCGGACAAGTCATTCGATTAGAGTCAGTATCTGAACATGAGACAAATAGTAAACAGTAACATAGAAACGAGAAAGCCATTTTATAATTCATAGTCAAAAATTTAGGTCCATAATATACTATTACCCTTTATTTGGGCCTAAGCCCCACAGCACGTAAATTGTAAAGTTACCTAACAATAATAAGTAAAAATTTAATTTCACTAAAGTCCGATTATCTAAATTTCAAATATAGATAACATTCAATAAGAAAATTACAACTCAAATAATAACGATCATATTAACAAAAAAAGCACCATCGAACCGGTGTCCGATGATGCTTTGTAATACGCTAACGAGTAAATTTTTATTTTATTATTGAACTTTCAATCCAGCATCTAGCACCTGGAACGTTCCACAATCCATGAAATAAATATCCGTAAATGTAGTTGTGGGATCAAAGTCATTATCAGTATTATCCGACCCTTGATCTTTTTCCAAAAGAACATAACCCGTAGGAACCTCAATTTTCAATCTAAAGTCCGAATCGTATAAATTATCAATTGTATAGTTACCATTACTGTCGGTCTTTACAGAATACCAAATATTTGTACTGTTTCCATTTGTAACACCTATATCAACATTCTCAAGAGGTGTATCTACACCAACATCATATACATTGTCCGTACCTCCTGCTTGATCAACCCATACTTTCCCACTAAAAAAAGGATCTGCATCAATAATGAATGATGTATTACATTGCTCTCCTACTGCATCAACCACTGTAACATTGTAAATACCAGGAGCTAGATTTTCGAAGAACCCTTGGTTATTTGTAGTACCATCATCTAGGTTGTATTGGTATGGAGGAGTACCTCCTTGAACACTGACATATCCATACATACAGCCCTCATTAAATGCATCACATATCAATGGATCAGCAGCTAGTATCCCTAGATCTACGTTAGGCACGATCTCACCTGATGCAGGCACAATATCGTCTGTAGCATATGTAGCTGGGTCAAAGTCATTGTCGATCGTATCGTCACTCCCTACATTGAATAAGGTAGGAACAGAAGTTTGATTAGGTGCTTGAAATATTAATTGATAGCTGATACCTGGTGTCAATCCTGATATTGCATATGATCCATCAGATGCACTTACTGCATTCAACTCGATCAAGCCTGGTAAGAACTGAGAATCAGTACTTCTGATATACATTGGCTGACTTACAACAGGTGGGTCTCCAGCATCTCTCAGCCCATCTCCATTTTCATCTCTGAAGACTTGGCCTTGTATTGTAGCAAAATCATATGCTTGATCTATCTCAATTCTAAATGCACCAGTCAATGAAGTATTAGTACCAGTGGCATTGGCAAAAGTACCTGTAAATGTACCAACAATGAAAGATCCTACATTGGCATCAAACTCTGTAAAGGTAAATGTCACAGTACTACAATCAGAATTAGCACTACCGTTGACACATTGAACAGAAGTAAAGTTGCCACTCGGTACAAAGCCACTCGCTTGGACCATTGCTGGCACAATAGCGGTGTTAAGGCTCACATTATTGATCAATGTATTCATTGCAAGTGTATCGCCGAATAAACCACCATACATGATAATATTGGATCCGCCTTCAAGATCCGCCCTAGGATCATTTATTAGATTAGTCGCACCACCATCGATACTGTATGTGATATACTCTTCTATCACATCACATACTACGATATCTCCAAGATCTATATCATTGCCATCTACTGTTATTTCTATTTCATCACTTTCTAATAGGTTGACTGGGTCAAATGCATAAAACACTAAAGTAGTTGCTTCACAATTAGATACTGAGTAATCTATGTATCCTTCTTCATTTGGCTCCATGATCTCTATACCACTATTACTTTTGACAACTACATATCCGTCTTGCAATGGCATATTGCTACAATCCAATATCCTTGCTGTAACTTGAGAAGTAAATGAACTATTCATTACCACTATTTGCCCAAGATCAACATCTGTAGAAAAAGGTCCTACCACCTCCGTATACATTACTTCATTACAAAAGTTCTTTATCTCGATTTTCATTTCTTTATCCTTTGGTACTTTACCGTAGAAGTATCCCTGACTATCAGACCAAGCCGATCTAGTAAGACCTGACTCTAATACGGTGATACACATCCACCTGCCTTGCAGTGGATCTCCATCTTCATCAACAACTTGCGCCTTGAATGGTACTACTGGGAAAGGCGCATCACAGTTCCAAAAAGAAAAGTGAGATACCTGAGCGACATATTTGTTACCATCTAATGTTGCAACACCGTCTTCCATCCAATAACCATTGGCCTCATCAAAGTGCCACAAAGGGATATCAGCACTTGCATTAGATGCAAGATCAGCAGCTAATGGAAACTCCAATGTAGCTTCGATCCCAGATGCTAATTGCAGCTTCTGACCAGAGTCTGACTCTAACTCTACTCCGATCATACCGAAAGTAGCTAATTGCACCAATTGATTTTCTAGACTGAGTGCTCTCAAATCTCCAGGCATACTCAATCCTACAAAGTCATCAGATGGGTCATACCAGTGGGCATATACATTGACTTTACCTGAGTAACTACCACCCGATGCAAGTACTACCCCATCAGCAGGGATATCAACAGAAGCACCACCATTGGTAAGTACCTTACCACCTGCAGCACTTTCAAATGATCCACTTATTTCCTTATCCACCATCTGTAGTCTTACATGAGACTTCCGATCGAGCTCAGGATGTATGAATGTATACCCTTGGAAGTAACCAGACTTCTCAACAGTAACAAATTGCCCCTGCTTGTCCAACACCAACGCATCGACTGTAAAGTACCCATGCTTATCTGTTGTGATACTTCTATCAGCAATCTGTACCATTGCATTCTCTATCGGCTCTCCACTGAGATCCGTAATAATACCACTTACCGCCGCTGCTACTGAGTAACTAGGTGATGGTATATCAGTCGTTGTACTCGATCCTGTAATTGAATCCTCTCTACAAGAACTTGCGAAAAGTACTAAAACGGCCAAAAGATATAATATTTTATTTTTCATATTTTCTCTATTTAATAACAATTGATTCGATTGATCTATTTTTCTAATTATGCTGTACGAGCTGCTCTACATGGTATATCTGAGTTAGACTCAAAACGTTGCGTTGAGTGA
>CALDEO010000050.1 GCA_937942465.1 uncultured Saprospiraceae bacterium | reverse complement strand
GGTGTGATACAATTTAAAAGTATCGACCCCAAGCTCAATCTAGATCCAACAAAATCTATAAATACAATTGCTAATACCGCAGTACGCTGGTCCTCTGCAAATGCTGAGAAACATGTACACGGTGATATCAATGTTGGATTTAACAAGTGGGCATCCTTGTCAAGCATCAGCTACTCAGACTACGGTGACCTAAGGGTAGGGGAGCGGGGCGATGATCGATATCCAGAGTTTGGCTTGAGAACTCAATACGTAGAGACGATCGACGGTGTAGATAATATAGTCGACAATCCTGACCCATATGTGCAAGTAGGCACAGGGTATAGTCAACTTGATATTTTGCAAAAAGTAAAATATCAAATCAATAAAAAGTCTTTCCTTATCGGGAATATGCAATACTCTACATCTTCCAATATACCGAGGTATGATCAGCTGACCGATCGTCGAGATGGAGAATTACGATTTGCAGAGTGGTATTATGGTCCTCAGACAAGGTTTATGGCTTCCGCCAAATACAAAACGGAGCATCATACCGCATTATATGATCAGATGATGGTCATCGCGGCATATCAAAGCATTGCCGAAGACAGAATCGATCGAAGTGTAGGTAGCCTTAGTAGAGCATATCAAGAGGAGGATTTAGATATATTCAGTACCACGGTAGACTTCAATAAAAAGGCATCGGGTATCAACTGGAGTTATGGAGTGGATATGCAGTATAATATACTCAACTCACAGGCGTACTCTCAGAATATACTTACTGATGTAGAGTCTCAAGATGAACTAAGTAGATATCCTGATGGAGATAACTCACTACTCTATAGTGGTGCATATGTAAGTGCTAAAAAGAACCTTTATGGGGATAAGATAAAACTCCACGGTGGTCTGCGGTACAGTCTCAATAAGGTGTCAATACAGTATGTTCGTGATGACCTTATACAATGGGATGACTCGTACTATAATACTCAAGCAAGTACCAATACCGCACTTACCTGGTCTGCAGGATTACAGTACAATCCCAAGGAAGACTTAAGATTACAACTCTTAATAGCGAATGCATTCCGATCTCCCAATATCGATGATATTGCTAAAATACGAATAAAGAGAGGTGAGATCACATTGCCTAACCTAGACTTGATACCCGAACGATCAACAAGTGTTGAGTTTAATATCAATAAAGACATAAAAGCTACTAAAAGCAAAGTTGTGGCATCAGCATTTTATACAGAGATAAGCGATGTGATCATCAGAGCACCATACGACTTGCCATCGGGTGAGAGTATACTTATTGATGGCCCTGATACATTGATCACTACTGCCAATGTCAATGCGACTGACGGTTATATCTATGGGTACTCACTGGAGTTGCAGCAAGAGATATTGCCCACTCTGAGCCTCAAAGGGCAGTACACGTATACATACGGTAGATCTCAGTTGGATGATCAAGTAGATGCACCGCTTGCGCATATACCACCGGGTTTTGGATCAGTCAAACTCATGTATAAGCGAGATCGATTTGATATAGAGGGAGCATGGCGATTTCATCAGAACAAGGATGTTGTAGACTTTGAGCCATCAACGGATAATCTTGATCAAGCGACTGTAGATGGATCTCCAGCTTGGAATACCCTAAATTTTTATGGAAATTATAGTTTAAATAACTTTACATTTAGCTTAGGCCTCGAAAATGTTTTTGATAGACATTATCGAAGTTTTGCATCCGGTGTCAGTGGTGCAGGTAGAAATCTGATAGTAACAGTAAGATATCACATATGAAAAAAAGCTCTTGGTGTTTTTTAATAGTAATGCTCATCACGACGGTCTCCTTGCAAGGACAGCGGTATACCGAAGATGAGACCGATTATAATTATGAGTTTGGCTCTAACATTACACAGATCATTAATCGATTTGTAGTGTCTACTCCGGTAGATAACCCCGATGCGAGCTTCACACTTAAAATAAGAAAATCTGAGGATCGATTTATTAGATTTGGGGCAGATTTAGATCTATCCATAACTACATCAGGCGACCTTGATCTTATATCCAATCAGGCATTATTCAGAGTTGGTATTGAGAAGCGTACGGACATCGAACCCTGGTTGGATTTTTACTGGGGTGCTGATGTACTTGCGAGTTACAGTCTCATAAGTAGTTCTAATAGAGTAGATGTATCTGACATTACATTGACTAATACTTCCTATCTAGGAGGAGCGAGGGGATTTGTAGGATGTCATATTAAGGTAGGCCGACGAGTAGCTCTAGAGTTTGAAAATAATTTTCAGCTGAGTTACCAATACAATAATGAAAAATTAACATCCGGTCTTAATCCTAATCAGAATTTTAGTGAGTCAGACTCCAATGCAAGATTTCAAATGATTCTTCCACGATCTATTTACCTGATCATAAAATTAGGATCATGAAAAAGTTAATGTTACTACTTTTGGTATTGGTGTCTTGCCATGTGATGGCTCAGGATGATACGGATACAAGTACAGGTCTAGATTCAAGATCTTACTCGGAGTTTGGACTTAATGCTACACCTTTAGTGTTGCAGTTATTACCGTTTCAGAGTGTAGATAGCCGTTCAGGTCCATTTGGATTTGTATATAAGCACTTTGGTGGCAATCATGGTATTAAAGTGGCGTTAGGAGGTAATATCGACCTCGACACTAATGGTAGTTACCTCAATCTCTCGATAGGGTATGAACACAAGAAAGATGTGGGCCAACATTGGTCGTGGTATCAATCCTACGATTTTTTACTATCAGGTGGATCACTTAATCTACCTAGTGAACCAATCAATGATGATAATGCTCTTGCGGGTATATCTTTTGGATTGGGCGGAGAATACAGAATAACTCCACACGTAGCTGTAGGTACAGAGGCCTCCTTTATTGCTGGGTTTTCAGACGGGGATTTATTTTCTAGCGGTGACATTGTCTTTAAGACTATACCACCGATAGCAATCTACTTACGATTTAGGAAGTTTTAACTTAGAATGTTGTGTTAGCGATTTAGAATTTAAATCCTAAAGAAAATTCAAGACCTAAGTGAGTATCATTGTCATCTCTAGTATTGAATCCTCCAGCACTATTCAATGATATTAATGATACATCTGAGATCGTATTAGTCATATCTCTAAATCCATAATCGACTCTCACAGAAGTATAGAATCCTGGATTGAAATAGTACGATGTACCAAATATTAGACCGAAGTCAATTCTCTTAAATAAGTTTTGATCTACTTGATCATACTGATAGTATGCTCCAGCAAATCTTGGTATTGATATTACCTCATCACCTACAAGCAGCTCTATTGGTGCGATTAGGTTATTTCCTTGACCCGCAACATCATTGAAGTAGTTATATTCTAATGATTGTATAAAGAATATGTTTTCAGGGTCGTCTGTACTTTCGTAATCTATGAAACCTGCAGCCTTAGGGCTTAATAAAAATCGTACATATCCTCCACCAAAGAATTCCCATTTTTTGAAAGGCTTAAAGTGAGCTGTTATTGGCAGACTCAAACTTGCATTAGACATCTCCAAAAAGTACTCTACTGCTTTACCACTATCATATACAGAACCTGTAGAGTTTCTGAATACATAATAAGATGGTCCGCTATATCTCTTCTCACTACCGGTAGATATGTATAACGTCTCTCCTCTCAATGCAAATCTATCTGTGAAGTTCCAAGAGAAATTAAGTCCGAAGTGGATCCCTTGAGAAAAACCTGATGTTTCGCCTACTTCAGTCTCACCTTGCAGTGTAGAATAGTTTAAACCTGCTCGAACTCCAATATTATAATCTTGAGATTGGATACCCGTGATTACAAAAATAGATATCATTAACGTTGCCAGAAAATTTCTCATAATATAATAGTTCAATTGCTATTGGTTTGCATTAGTACACTTTGATATAAACGTACCAACGATCAATTTTGTATTCCTTTATTACTCAAAAGGAGTGTAAAAATAATCATACCATTGATATCACCGCCTTATGATGGGATAATTATGAATAGTTTCACAATTCATTATAGAGCTTCAATATTTTTCTCGACTTTTATACCTACAAAAAGTAAATTCAGTCAGAATGAGTAGAAGGAACAAGCTAAGTAAATTTGCCGATATCTTGGCCTACAACAATGTTTACGAAAATTATGATCCTAAAGATCCCAAATTGATTAAATCTGAAGATCTAGAAGTGAATCTAAAGACGAAGTGGTCAAGCGATCATTTTGGCAATAGCAACCCTATTACACTCGAACTAGCCTGTGGCAAAGGGGATTATGCACTAGCACTAGCAAAAGCATACCCTGAGAGAAACTTCATTGGAGTAGATATCAAGGGTGCTCGTATCTGGAGAGGTGCTACCACAGCAATCGAAGAAGAAATCAATAATGTGGCATTCTTACGTACTCGTATCGAGCAGATCAATTTGTTTTATGCTCCAGAAGAAATAGACGAAATATGGATCACTTTCCCCGATCCTTTCTTAGATGACAATAGTATCAATCGTCGTCTGACATCACCCAATTTTTTAGTAAAATACCAAGAGATCCTCAAAAAAGGAGGTATCATGCATCTCAAAACTGATAGCAGACCACTTTATGATTATACTTTAGAGGCATTGGCAGCATTCGATGATGCAACTATTCTGTATCAAAATGATGATATCTATGCATCAGAGCTTGCATACCCTGAGTTGGTACATAAGACATTCTATGAGTACCAGCATTTAGCCAATGGCTTGACAAGTAAGTATATTCGATTTACTATTAATTAGGGGGTTTTGAGATATTAGATTTTTTGAAGTTAGATATTAGACATAACATAAATTATTGATGATGTATGAACATCTTTATTGTTAGCAACGACCTCTGGTCGTACGCGGACGTAGAAATCAAGGCCTCTGGCCTGATTGAAATGGAGTATGTGTAACTACATCTTGCAAGGCAAAATTAATCCTAATTCAAACAAATAGAAATATTAATCAACATCGGTATAAACCAGCCGAATACCGAAAACCTCTAACCGAATACCGACTCTTACAACCGATCCCTATTTCGCCTACAATCCAGCTTTAGCACTGATCTCCAACATACGATCGATACATACTCTACCTTCATCGATAACCCATTGCTCTAGTACGATCTCTGGCAACTCATATTTCATAGCGAGATATAGTTTTTCCATCGTATTACGCTTCATGTGAGG
>CALDEO010000049.1 GCA_937942465.1 uncultured Saprospiraceae bacterium | reverse complement strand
GAGTATGTATCAATCCTCGGAGATGGTAAACTCTTGAGTTACTTATTTGAGGATACATTGTGGGTGATGCACTTTATTTTCTTTGGTATTATTATCTATAAGTCAGTAGGCTTGTATCATAAATTGACTACTAAAACTGCTACAGCATGAGCTTGATATTCAATGATAATCCCAACCAAGATAATATTATTGAGATGCGTGGTATCGGTCAGAGTTATGACGGTGGTCAGTCGTATATCATTAAAGATTTAGACTTCTTAGTAGAGAATAAACCAGGTCAAGGTCAGTTCATAGTGATGCTGGGTATGTCAGGTTGTGGTAAGTCTACACTACTTAGGTATATGGCAGGGTTACAAGATCCGACACTAGGGGAGGTATGTATCAATGGCAAACCAGTCAATCGAGATAACAGAGTGAGTATGGTTTTTCAGCAGTATTCATCGCTGCCTTGGATGACGGTATTAGAGAATGTAGGTTTGTCTTTACAGTTTAAGGGATTATCCAAGAAGGATAGAGATGAGCAAGCAATGGAGCTCATCAAGTTAGTAGGGTTAGAAGGTCATGAAAAGAAATATGCTCAATATCCGACCTTGTCAGGTGGTCAGTTGCAGAGAGTGGCTATCGCTAGGAGTTTATTGTCCAATCCAGAGATATTGTTGATGGATGAGCCGTTCGGAGCATTAGATATACGTACAAGGTTGCAGGTACAGGATCTGTTAGCTAAGATTTGGCGTAAGCTTAATTCTACGATTGTATTTGTGACGCATGATATAGCTGAGGCAGTGTATCTTGCTGACGATATATATATTATGAAGTCTGCCCCATCTCAGATAGTAGAGCATATAGATATAGATCTACCGCTTGAGCGGAATAGACATATCAAACGTGACCCACGGTACATAGAGCTGTTACACCATACAGAGGACCTGATGGTCAAGGTGTCAGATATGAAATAAAAATAAAGTAAATTTAGTACAAGTACTTACCAGCTGATATCATCTTCTGATGGCGCTGATGGCTCCACAGTATTCGGAGACTCAACAGGGTTTTCTTCGGCTTCTAGAGCAGCAAGTCTTTGCGACTCTTCCCACTCTGCTTGACGCTTTTCAAATTGATCATAGTCATAGTTGGGCATGAGCTCAGTTTTGACGTGATCTACAGTATCGTTAAGACCTTGTTGAAATCTATGGAAGTCTTCTTTGTATAAAAAGATTTTGTGTCGCTCGTAGCTGTCACTGTTAAACTTTTTGGTGCTTTCAGTTAAAGTGATATAGTAATCTTCTCCTTTAGTCTGCCGCACATCAAAGAAGTAGGTTCTTCTTTTTCCAGCTCGTACTTTCGTAGAGTATACACTTTCAAATCTATTATCCTTTTCCACAACCAACTCTTTTTACTTAGTAAAAATAATTACAACAACGAGCTAAATGTACGAAAATATTTAGGATATTAGATTTTATGGCAATTGTCTTGCATAAAAATAAATTAAATTAACATTATATGGTTTGAATTGTACCTATTTAGTGAGATTGTAATATTCTGAAGACGGTTATTGATCTAGTATTGATGTTTTTTGTTGCTCATACATTTCTCGATAATGACCAGATTCTAGATTAAGTAACTCCTCATGGGTACCATATTCGACCATCTCACCGTCATCTAAAACTAAGATGTGGTCAAACGTCAACATACTATATATACGGTGAGTGATGATGATCGCTGTTTTGTTAGATAGATTTTCATCTAGATGATGAAGTATTTTTTGTTCTGTTGTGGTATCCACAGCGGATAGACAATCATCCAAGATCACAATCTCTGGCTTCTTTATGAAAGCTCTAGCAATAGATACTCTTTGCTTTTGTCCTCCAGACAAGGTAACTCCTCGCTCTCCGATCTTAGTTTGAAAACCCTCAGGTAGCCCCATTATATCTTCCTTTACTGAAGCATAGTCGGCATATTGCATTGCTTGCTCTAGTGTTGCCTCAGGATTGCCAAAAGTGATGTTGTTTTGGATTGTATCCGAAAATAAGAATACATCTTGGGGTACATAAGCTATTTGCTTCCGTAGCGAGTTTAGATCCAACTGCTTAATGTTGTGACCACTTATTTCTATTGATCCGTCGGTTGTATCATATAGTCTGACCATTAAGTCAGAGATAGTTGACTTACCTGCAGCAGTTTTACCTACAATTGCGAGCTTGTCACCCGTTTTTAGTTTGAAAGAGATATTCTTAAGTGCTTCTATTCCCGTATCAGGATAGGTAAAGCTTACATTTTTAAATTCTATATCTCCAAGCTTTGTGGTGATCGGATCTTCTGCATTTTCAATGTCAGGAGTCTGATCTAGAAACTCATTAATTCTCTTCTGAGATGCATCGGCTGTCTGTATGATCGACGCGATCCAACCGATCGAAGTGAATGGCCAAGTCAGGTAATTAATGTAAATCACAAATTCTGCAATGTTACCAGGACTAGCATTACCTGCATCTACTTGTAGAGCACCGATGTAGATCGTTAGTATCGTACTGATACCGATCATTAATATCATCAATGGGTAGAATAGAGCATTGACATTAGCCAATTCCAATGACCGTTTCTTGAATATTTCACTTTCACTTTCGAAGTATTCAGAAAACTGCTCCTCTTTATTATATGATTTAACCACACGGATACCACTATACACTTCCTGGGATACACTAGTCAATTTAGATAACTGAGTTTGTATTTTTTCACTTTTAGTATTGATGATACTACTCACTATGTAGATAGACAATGATAAGAATGGTAAGGGTAGCAGGGTCCATAAAGTCAAGGTTACATTGACCTTAAACATGGCATAGAGCACCATTACGAATAGTGCCGTAAGATTGATGCC
>CALDEO010000048.1 GCA_937942465.1 uncultured Saprospiraceae bacterium | reverse complement strand
AGCATTTATTCAATCAGAACCTTCCTCTTGGTACAAGTGGCTCGGTGCTTTTTTAAATCTAATTTTGGTACTTATGTTTTTGATAACCTTTGTTGTAATATTCCGTGGCATTATCCGTCTTTTGAATTAAAGAAAAAACGCATAACCAATAGTTAAACCACCTACCCATATATCCGATGCTCCTCTAGATATGCATTCACAGCATCTGGCACGAGATATCGTATCGACTTCTTATTTTTTAATCGCTCCCGTACATAGGTCGCTGATATCTCAAACTGTGGCGAGTCTAGTATCGATATGCTTTCATGATCAGCAAGATCACCTAGGTCATAGCTAGGTCTCTGATAGACGAGGATGTTGTATTTTTCTAAAAGGATTTCATAGTTTTTCCACTTCTTGAGCGATCCGAGGCTGTCACCTCCCATGATCAGATAAAACTCATGCTGCGGATACTTCTCCGTGATATATGCCATCGTATCTACAGTGTAGGATGGCTTAGGTAGCCCAAACTCTATATCCGACGCCTTAATACCTGGGTTGTCCTCCGTAGCTAGCTGTACAAGATGCAAGCGATCATAATCTTTGGCAAGTGACTTCTTGGTCTTAAGAGGATTGTGTGGTGATACCACCATCCATATCTGGTCGAGATCACTATTGTGTATAAGATAGTCAGCGATCAACATATGCCCAATATGGACAGGATTGAACGACCCAAAAAATAAACCCACTTTCATTCCAATGGAATTTATACGGTTAATGAGAATATGATAAAGCTTAGTTGCTCATCATTACTGGCATTACAAGCATCAACAGATCTTGGTGAGCTTCCTGGTCAGTAGGCATCAAGATACCAGCTCTACTAGGAGTTGATAACTCAAATAGTACATCGTCAGACTCTAATACCCCAAGCATCTCTATCAAGAATTTAGCGTTAAATCCGATAGTCATAGGCTCTCCTTGGTATGCACAAGTCAGTTGCTCTGTCGCTTCATTGCTGAAGTCTAGATCCTGTGCCGATACAGTCAAGCTGCCATCTTGAATATTTAAGATTACTTGATTCGTTGTTTTATTCGCATATATTGCGATCCTCTTGAGCGAACTCTGGAAGTCTCTTCTATTGATCGTCAGTAAGTGTGGATTATCCACAGGGATCACTGCGTTGTAGTCAGGGTATTTAGCATCGACAAGTCTTGATACCATACGAGTATCACCAAACTCCACGAATACATTGGTTGTGTTGTATGATAGTGTCACCTCATCATCAGACTTGATGACATTCTTGATTAGTGTCAGTGCTTTCTTAGGTATGATGAATGCGCTAGTTGCTTCTGTTTTGATTCCTTCAGAATACATAAACTTCACAAGTTTATGCGCATCAGTTGCTACGAATACTACTTTATTGAAGTCTACTTGCACATATACACCCGTCATTGCGAGTCTTAATTCATCTGTGCTTGTCGCAAATAAAGTTTTAACGATTGCATCAGATAGTACTGATCCAGCCATCGTTATCTGCGAGACATTATCCTCTTGAGGCGTCTCTGGGAAGTCCTCTGGGTTGTCACCTGCAAGCTTGTACTGACCGTAGTCCGACTTGAGCTCGATAGACTTACCACTTGGGTCTACTGTAAACGTGATCGGTTGGTCTGGTAATGCTTTCAATGTATCCAATAGTATCTTAGCAGGTACAGCGACTCTACCGCCTTCCTCTGCATCTACCTCTAGACTTGTTACGATCGTCGTCTCTAGGTTGGTAGAGCTGATTGTCAGCCTTCCGTCCTTGATATCAAATAGAAAATCTTCTAATATCGGTAACACCGGATTAGGATTAATGGCACCGCTAGCGATCTGCAGTTTTTTCAAAAACTCTGAAGAAGATACATTAAATTTCATATTTGATAATCTTTCGGTTTATGTACAAAAGGAATAACTAATCATTAATACCTTCATACAAAAGTATAAATTTAGTGCTATTGCGCATTTAATTATATTTTTGCGACTAATTTTATAAATTATGCTTCTAGATCGTAGTATCGCTCCTCCTATTATACCTGTTACCAAGCTACACATACCGGCTGTAGAGTCCTATGTATTGGACAATGGTCTCCGTGTATTTGCTATCAATGCAGGTACTCAAGATATTCTCAAAATAGAGATTATCAACCCTGCAGGTAGATCCAATGAGGTCGCACCGCTTGCATCCAAGTTGTACGCAGGTGTAGTAAAAGAAGGTACTACAACCAAAAACTCATCACAGATCGCCACATTGGTAGATTTTTATGGAGCCACTATATCAAGTAGCTCAGGGATGGATAGCACCTCACTTACATTGTATTGCTTGCACAAGCACTTGGACTCTGTCTTACCTGTCTACATGGATATATTGACCAATCCTGTATTTCCAGAAGATGAAATAGAAAAATTTATAAAACGTAGCTCCGAGAAACTCGCCGTACAACTTGCCAAGAACGATGTACTTGCTTATCGCAAAATCACAGAAATGATTTTTGGGGCAGAGCATGCATACGGGTACAATAGTTATCCAGAGTCATTTGAGGGGCTCACCACAGCACTAGCCAAAAAACAGTATAGCGAGAAGATACTTACAGAGGATAGTTTTGTAGTTATCTCAGGTAAGATCACTATTGACTGTAGTCAAACAGTCAACGAACAACTATCACAGTTAAAAATCTCAAAATCTAGTCCTCCTAGACATCTTGTCGTAGCATCTGCTGAGGAATTATTATATTCCGACAAAGGTAAAAATGACTATCAAACAGCAATCAGAATCGGTAAACGATTATTTAACAGAGAGCACCCCGACTTTGATGGTATGTATGTGCTCAACACCTTATTTGGTGGATATTTTGGCTCGCGGTTGATGAGCTCTATTAGAGAAGAAAAGGGATATACTTACGGTATATTTTCGATGATCGATAGTATGCGATTTGACGGGTATTTTTATATCTCCACAGAGGTAGCCAATCATTATGTCAAACCTACCCTCATAGCGATCGAAGAAGAGATAAAACTACTACAACAAGAAAAAACTGATCAAGAAGAAATGCAGATGGTCAAAAACTATATCATGGGTAGTTTCATGACGATGGTTGATGGCCCATTCAAAACATCTGAGGTACTCAAAACGTTAATATTATCAGGATTAGATTTTAATTATTTAGAAGGTTTCTTGGATAATGTACAAGCTGTATCTGACCAAAACATCGTGGATCTGGCCAATAAATACCTCAATATGGACTCGATGTACCAAGTTACAGTAGGTGATAACCCTAGTTTAACAGATTAAAGTAAAATATATCTGTTCATAAGGCAGAAATAACCCCGTATTTGAGTTATTTTTGGCAATTCCTATGAAATAATCTACTCAACCATTTTTAAGAGAAAATAGATTAGCAGAAGCTACATGAAGTTATTTAAGTTTTTTACACAAGAATTGGCCATAGATTTAGGTACTGCCAATACCCTTATAATACAAGACGACAATGTGCTTATAGATGAGCCATCTATCGTCGCTATCAACAGATCAACTGGTGAAACCATTGCTGTAGGCCTCAAGGCTATGCAGATGCATGAGAAGACCCACGAAAATATAAAAACAATCCGTCCACTTAAAGATGGAGTTA
The DNA here is from genome assembly GCA_937942465.1 of uncultured Saprospiraceae bacterium. GTDB lineage: Bacteria > Bacteroidota > Bacteroidia > Chitinophagales > Saprospiraceae > JAHDGW01. The sequence continues at coordinate 388 of CALDEO010000048.1, read as the reverse complement.
TCGCCGATTTTCAAGCAGCAGAAAGCCTAATCCAAGGATTGATTGCTTTGATGGGTGATAAAAGAAGATTTTTTACCCACCTCAAGATGGTTATCTGTATTCCTTCTGGTATTACGGAAGTAGAGAAGAGAGCCGTATTTGACTCAGCTGATCACGTAGACTCTAAGGAGACTTACTTGATCCATGAGCCGATGGCAGCAGCACTAGGTATAGGTCTAGATGTGGAGGCCCCTTTCGGTAATATGATTATCGATATAGGAGGTGGTACTACAGAGATTGCGGTGATCGCATTGTCAGGTATCGTTACCGATCAGTCTATACGTACTGCTGGTGATGAGTTTACCAATGACATCATTGACTTCATGAAGCGCAAGCACAACTTACTGAT
>CALDEO010000047.1 GCA_937942465.1 uncultured Saprospiraceae bacterium | reverse complement strand
TTAAATCAGTGTAACTCTGATTGACAATAATCTTCTTCTTGAATATATCTCCAAATAGACCATTGTTCCTGTTTTTGAGGTGCTCTATCTGCTCTGCTTTTAAGTATCTCCAGTTTTGCTCTATCTGCTTTAATACCTCTTGGTACATTACATTGTTAGCCCTGTTCTGAGAGTTTAAGAGACTTTCCAATTTACCGATATTTTTAGGTCGGTGCTTATCTAGACATTGATCTAAGTACCATTGGTCAAAGTGCTGCATCCATAGTGTCTTAGGTACTTCTTTCAGACTGTTTAATATTTCTTGGACTTTACTTTCTGTAGCTAATGAAAATCGCTTCCATTCTATATAGTCTGGGTATGTATTGATGAGGTAGCAAGTCTTCTTTAGATCATCTAATATCGCTTTAGCAGCTACCTTCTGTGTATTTAAGTTGTTAGATGTGTTTTCATATTCTGATGCTAGTAATTGCTCTTCCTTTAGCTTGTTTAAGACTTCTGTGAAGTGGCTATCCAATTGTTGTATTGACTCACTAGATACATTATGGACATTATACCTTTTCATCCGATGACTCACGATGTTACTGGCTAGTTGAGTCCAGTTATCTGCTAGATGAGTTAGCGATTCATTAAGAGCCGTGATATCTTCTTTTGTATCTAATTGTGCAATTGTAATAGATTGATCTAGTCCAACATTGGACAACAATTCTTTAAGCTTATTGAGCTCGTTATTGAGTTGAGGATAAGGAAGTTCTATTTGCTGACTTTCTTTCTTTTTAAACCCAAACCAGGACGATTTATCTTTTGTTATCGCATTGGTGTTTTCATCAATACTCAACTCTATTTGTCCTTCTTCTAATAGGTTATTTACAACCTCCTTGATTTTATATAATTCTGCGTCTAGATTCGATTCTAATTGTCTTATCTCTGCATCCAATCTATAAGTAATATCACCGAGTTCATCAGTTGCCTTCTCTATTTGGTCATACAGCTTTGTGAGAGTTAAGTTTGTATATGCTTCCGCATGAATAATATCTAGATTACTGATGTAGTTATATTCTGACTCAAAAAATTGAACTGCTTTTGTGATTGTGCTACGGATTGCATAGAACTCTTGCTGATCCAGTTTCATACCTTCGCTTGATAGATGCTCTAGTATAGGTTCACATGGGTGATTGGTTTTCAATATATCTTGTTGTTCTCGTATATTGACCCAGTCATGTTTTCCGAGTACTTTACTGTTTAGATTGAGTAGGGTATCGGTAGTTTTTGATATTTCACTTTGCTCCGTTATTTGGAGTCTATTAAGGCTCTGCGAACTAGTATTTAATTCTACTCCTTTATATTCTGCACGGAGTCTTGCTATATCTGTAGGCGTTATTTGACCATTACCAAATGCATTAAGTACTTGACCACCTACTTTCATCTGGTTAAAAAGGTCTTGGTATATACTTGCTTGTTCATCATTACTCGCAATGATCACCGTACGCTTTTGATGCCATAGATTGGCGAATGCCATCTTGATTACACTATTGTATTTGTACTCTTCATCCAAGTACCTCAAAAAGGCTAAAGGCTTGTGAGAGATATAGTTAGTCAGTTTGTCTTGCTCCGGAGATACAGGAAAAATATGCATGTAGTTTTCTTAAGATTGTATATTCAAAAGTCTAGCCTTGCTAAGGATCAACGTTAGATTTACTACAAATATAACAAATAATTATATACGTTGTATCTTATAGGGTAGTCATTTATATATAAGGTATTTGTGACTATTGAGTAGATTTTTTTACTATTTAAAGATTTTGTATTTTGTAGAATGCTTCGAATTATTGGTGTTATCGTATTCTATGTGCTTTTTACGACTATAACGGTTGGTCAGTATAGTATAAATGAATCATATCGATGGAAATCTAAACTCCTGCGAAATGACGATTTATTCTATTTTACATTGGATATAACAGATTTTATTTGTTCGGACACTACAATTAACGACATAAGTTATTACAAATTATGCCGTGAAGGCAGCCTCGTTACAGGCTATTCCTTGACCGATACCTTATTCGAACTTGAGATAAACGAGTACAAAGGAGCGATTAGACAGGATGTTCAAAAATGGTTTTGGGTAGAAAAAAATTCTTCAATAGAGGAGCTTCTATATGATTTTCAATTAATGGAAAGTGATAGTGTATTCATTGATGATTTTGGGTATTTACCTATAACAAAAGTTGATAGTGTATGGATTGATCAAAACTATCATAATCGATACCAACTTGATGGCACACCGATAGAATTGATTGAAGGTGTTGGATGGAATACCGGCCTGTTATTGTCTCCAGGTAGAGTATTAAATTTTTATGAACTCGCATATTTACAGTGCTTTCATCATGATGGGTTTGACTTTGAGTTAGACCTTAATACTTTTGAGGTGACATATGATATTATTTTGGAGCCTACAATATCTTGCGCAGGTGCAATCACTAGCGTAGGTGAATTGACTGATCCCAACAACGTAGTAGTATATCCCAATCCATGTAATGATATATTGAAATTATCTGGGTGTGATTCATCAGCGGCAATATCAATTTTTGATACCAATGGTATGCTCAGGACTCAGACTCTTCTTGAGAATGGTATTGTACAGGTAGACTTCTTAGACTCTGGTATTTATTTTATTTCGCTTGTCGCTAATAACAAAAGGGTAGTGAAGAAATTTGTAAAACTGTAGTATAGCTAATTAAACTTTAAGCAAGAGTACTTAAAGTAATACTCAGGATATATTGATATTATCATTATATATCATACCTTAATTGATATTTTTAAAAAAAAAATCTAAAATTCGGGATATGAAAAATTTACTATTTACTTTATCATTGGTTGCAAGCTCACTTATTATTGTTTCAGCACAACAAGCTAAGGATTGTAGCACATCTATGGAGCTCTGCGTGTCTATGTCCTATGATATAACATACTCAGAGGGCATAGGAGAAATAGACTCTGATGTTGCTATGAGTTGTCAGCCAATGGAGTATGACTCTCAATGGTTCACTTGGAGAGTGCAAGGGTCTGGTATGATTACTTTTGATATAATTCCAGATAAAGAAGATCAGGATCTAGATTTTACAATTTACAGATTAAATAATGCTGAAGATTGCGATGATAAGACGATTGTACGTTGTATGGCCTCAGGGGAAACAGCATCGCTTCCGTCTCTCGA
>CALDEO010000046.1 GCA_937942465.1 uncultured Saprospiraceae bacterium | reverse complement strand
TTTACACAATAAAAAGTTGAGAGATTGTCGCCTTCATTATAATACAAACAAAGAAGGAGCCAATGAAACGATGTTGTTTATCACAGAGGGAGATTCTGCGAGTGGGTCTATTACAAAGGCTAGAGATGTTCAAACACAAGCGGTTTTTAGTTTGCGTGGTAAGCCTTTAAATTGTTATAACCTAAGTAAAAAAGTAGTGTATGAGAATGAAGAGTTTAATCTCTTACAACATGCCCTCAATATTGAAGACGGTATCGAAGGGTTGCGGTTTAATAAAGTGGTCGTCGCTACCGATGCCGATGTCGATGGGATGCATATTAGATTACTATTGCTTACATTCTTCCTTCAATTTTTTCCTGATCTAGTAAGGAATGGACACCTGTATATATTGGATACGCCACTATTCAGAGTGAGAGATAAGCGTAAGACTTATTACTGTTACAGTGAGAAGGAAAAGCAAGATGCTATTAAAGCATTGAGAGGTAAAGCAGAGATTACTCGATTTAAGGGTTTAGGTGAGATATCTCCTAATGAGTTTGAGGATTTTATTGGTGAAAACATAAAGTTGGACCCAGTTTATCTGCAAGAGCAAACTAAGATTGAGGATCTATTAGGTTACTATATGGGTAAGAATACGCCTCAACGACAGGAGTTTATTATCAATAACCTCAAAGTAGAGATCGACGGTATTCCTGATGAGACTGGAGTGATGTCATTAGAAGAGGAGGATGAAGAAGTAGAGCTTGAGGAGAATATCGGATAGGTAGTAATTGATTGCTATCCGATATTTGTGTATCTTTGTAATGTGGAAGGTATTGATTTAAAATTTATAGCAGAGATACAGCCTACTTTAGATAGGTTGCAAGGCAAGAAGGCTGAGCTAGCAGGTGCTAGACCACTGCCCAATAGCGCCATTAATAAAATCAACGAGACCCTTGCTCTCGAATGGACTTACAACTCCAATAGTATAGAGGGCAATACACTGACGCTACGTGAGACTCAGATGGTTATTCAAGATGGTATGACTGTCGGTGGTAAGTCGTTGCGTGAGCATTTTGAGACTCATAACCATCACAAGGCGATCGACTTATTAGAGAGTATGGTTGAGCGAGATACTAGGCTTGATGTACGAGATGTTTTATCGGTACACGAGGTAGTGTTACGGAGTATAGAAGATGATTTTGCGGGTCGACTTAGGACGGGTGGGGTACGTATATCTGGTGCCAATTTTATTCTTCCTAATGCTCGTAAAGTCTCTAGTCTTATAGATGAGTTAGTTGACTTCGTTAATAATAATCCGCAAGATTTAGATGCCATTATACTCGCTACAGTTTTTCATCACAAGTTTGTTTGGATACATCCATTCTTTGATGGCAACGGCCGTACGGTACGACTCCTCATGAATCTAATCCTCATGAAAGCAGGTTATCCGCCAGCTATCATTCTCAAAAATGACCGCAAAAAATACTACACAGCACTCAATGCAGCCAACAAAGGAGACTACTCCAAGCTAGCCTTGATGATGTGTCAAGCATTGGAGCGATCACTCAATATTTATCTTGAGATCTTGCCTCGAGATGCTTCTTATGATTATGTGCCTATTAGTACGATTGTATCGGAGCCGATGGTGCCTTACGGTCAAGAATATTTAAGTCTGCTCGCTAGGACGGGCAAGATTGATGCGCATAAAGAAGGTCGCAATTGGGTGACTACTCGCCGAGCTATTCAAGATTATATTGATAGACATTAGCTTACGCAAATATTCTAATAATACGAATTAAGATACTTAATGTCTCATGAAATATCTCAGGGAAATAATTTAAGATTAAGGCAGAAAACATAGGCGTAACCGTAGTTACGGCGAGGCTTTCTAACGCAAATATTAGATAATTTAGCTCATATTAATGCGACATCAAGTACCTCATTTCGTATAAGTAAAGAAAGGGTTATTCGGTACAGTCACAGTCTAGACACAACTCTAAGTCCTCAAATGGTGGTGGGTCATTGCATATACCGTAGTTAAATTTTCGGCAGTTACCGGTGCTAGGGTTAAAGTAATACCCTGTATATATGGACTCGCATCCTCCAGTATCTACGACTTGTTGTTCGCATTGGGTTGGCGGATCGCAATCGGAGCTACAGCCTATGATGGTGAGGGTTATGATCAGTATTGCTATGGTTTTCATCTTGCTAATGTTTTCTTTGTTTTTTGAACGAAGTCCAGTTTCGATCTGTCCGATGCCAAAGAGTTAACAAAAAATTAAAAGCCTTAAGGAAGTGTTATTGGCAGATCCTAAATGTGTCATTTGTTGTTTGACCTACTCTTAATAGATAAGTCAAGTCATTTGATACAAAGTGATAATTAACTGACGTTTTGTCTGAATATCGGAGGGTAAATTCAGTTTTACGATCGCATTGTCAGATAAACTTAGTGATTATTGGTATGGTACAAATATTGACTTACAGAGACCCGACTACAGGTCGAGCCCTAATTGCCATTGTGGCAATGAGTGCATTTTACAACTAAGATTATATTTTATGTTCGAAGATATGTTTCACAGTATAGGTTCTAGAGACGAGAGAGAGATGTTGCCGGTATTTTCCGTGTCAGATGATGAGGAGTTAGATATCAAAGATCCATTGGATGGGAATATTCCTGTTTTAGCTTTGAGAAATACCGTATTGTTTCCAGGGATTGTAATACCGATCACTGTAGGTAGATCGATATCAGTGAATGCAGTGAAAGCTGCCAACAAGAGTAATAAATTGATCGCTGTAATGTCACAGAAAAACAGCGAAGAAGAGGATCCAACTCAAGAGGATCTATATGAGTATGGTACGATTGCTAAAGTCGTGAAAGTACTCAAAATGCCTGATGGTGGTATGACTGCGATCTTACAAGGTAGACAAAAGTCTAAGTTGGTAACTTTGATCAAGTCCAAGTACAAGATGGAAGGTCAATTTGAAATGGTCAAAGATGTAATCCCTGTTAAAAACATGGAGTTTACAGCTAAAATATCTTCTATTCGAGACATCGCAAAAAGAATAATCGAGCTATCTAGACATATCCCTACAGAGGCTGTCATGATGGTGCAGAATATCAAGAATAGTGGATTTTTACTTAATTTCATATGTTCCAATCTTAATATCTCCATTAGCGAAAAGCAAGAGATGCTAGAGATCAGTGATATCATGGATAAAGCCGATAAAGTATTGGCTTATATGGATAAAGAGCTACAATTACTAGAGCTAAAAGATCAAATAGAAAATAAAGTACGAGGTGATATAGAGAAGCAGCAACGTGATTACTTCCTCAATCAACAACTCAAGACGATCCAATCTGAGCTAGGGTCTAACCCTAATGAGTCGCAGTTAAAAATATTGACAGAGCGAGCAGCAAAGATGAAGTGGAATCAAGAGACTAAGGAAGTATTTGAGAAGGAGCTAGAAAAAGTCAAAAGGATCAATCCTCAAATGGCCGAATACTCCGTACTTCTCAATTACTTAGAGTTGATGCTAGATCTCCCTTGGAATGAATATACCAAGGATAACTTTGACTTGAAGGCTGTACGAAAGATCCTAGATAAGGATCACTCAGGGCTTAAAGAAGTAAAAGATAGAATCATAGAGCACCTTGCAGTACTCAAGCTTAAAGGTAACATGAAAGCGCCGATATTATGCTTGGTAGGACCTCCTGGTGTAGGTAAGACTAGCCTCGGTAAGTCGATAGCCAAAGCGATAAATCGTAAGTTTATCAGAATGAGTCTTGGTGGATTGCATGATGAAAGTGAAATCCGTGGACATCGTAAAACGTATATCGGAGCGATGCCTGGTAGAATTATTCAATCAATCAAAAAAGCTAAATCTAGCAATCCAGTATTTATCCTGGATGAAATAGATAAGATAGGAAAAGACTTTAGAGGAGACCCTTCATCAGCATTATTGGAGGTGTTGGATCCTGAGCAAAATGAAACGTTCCATGACAACTATCTTGATCATGAGTATGACTTATCTAAGGTAATGTTCATAGCAACAGCTAACTCTCTCAATACCATACAGCCTGCACTACGAGACCGAATGGAGATTATATCGCTGAGCGGATATTCGACAGAAGAGAAAGTAGAAATAGCTAAAAAACACCTCGTCTCTAAGCAAAGGAAAGAACACGGATTAAAATCAAAAGATGTTACAATCGGTGATAAAGTGTTGCAAGCAATCATTAAGAAATATACTCGAGAGTCAGGTGTACGATCACTAGACCGACAGCTTGCCGGTGTGATGCGTAATGTTGCCAAGAGTGTGGTACTAGAGGAGGATTATAATAAGAGTGTGAAGGATGAGGACTTGAAAAAGTACTTAGGTCCACAAAAATATAGCACAGATAAACTATCTGTAGTGGAGGTGCCTGGAGTAGTGGTAGGTCTTGCCTGGACATCAGTAGGAGGTGACATACTCTTTATTGAAGCTAGTACATCTAAGGGTAAAGGTAAGCTCACCCTTACGGGAAATCTCGGTGACGTGATGAAGGAGTCAGCGACGACAGCCCTGAGTTATATCAAGTCCAATGCTGAGAAAATCGGTATTGACCAGAAGGAATTTGAAGAGAAAAACATACATATACATGTGCCAGAAGGTGCAATACCTAAGGATGGCCCGAGTGCTGGTATCACAATGTTGACAGCGATCACATCAGCATTTTTGGGTATTAAGGTCAAGGATCACCTAGCAATGACAGGAGAGATCACGCTGAGGGGGAAAGTATTGCCTGTTGGTGGAATCAAAGAAAAAATCCTTGCTGCAAAACGATCTGGCATCAATACAGTTGTATTGTGTAAAGAGAATGAAAAGCATATCGAAGAAATCAATGAAGCTTACATCAAAGGTATGAAGTTTCACTATGTAGAGCGAATGGAGGATGTACTAGTACATGCTCTTGGACTGAAAATATAAATTTTCGTATTTTACGCTAGGACTTTAGTCTTTGCATTAAATTGCAAGATGATAATTCGATATCGTGACGGAGATATTATGGGTTAATTGTTTGTTAAGAAAGGAATAAAGCAATGAATACATGTTGAAGTCCGCGTTTGTTATTCGATATTTATATCATTGATAAATAAATTTTCTAGTGTGAGAATAGCTATCCTATTGATGACTTTGGTCATTATGAGTCAGAATGCATTTGGTCAGACCGATCCGACGTTGCCTAAGGTGATGGAGTTTTCGGGTGTAGTAGTGAGCCAAGGGGAGTTTCAAGATCCTGAACCACTGCCATATACCAACATCTCTGTGATGGGTACCTCAAGGGGTACGGTATCTGATGTTAATGGTTTTTTCTCATTAGTAGCTTTAGCAAGCGATACGATTGTTTTTTCAAGAATTGGATTTAAGGAAGTTCAGATAACCATTCCTGATAGTCTGGATCAGGATCGGTATACATGGTATCAGATCATGTCTCAGGATAGTTTTTTACTGCCGGAGGCAGTTATATATCCATGGCCGAGTAGAGAGCATTTTAAGTATGACTTACTTGCTATAGATATATCTGATCAATTACGAGATCAAGCCAATGAAAACGTTGCTCAAGAGGTACTATCAGAGATACGGTATGCAGTACCTGCTGATGGTGCGGAGACATTTAACTATGTCAATCAAGACCAAATCTATAAATATCAATATTCGGGACAACTTAAACCTCAAAATATTTTCAACCCATTAGCGTGGAAGAAGTTTATTGATTCATGGCGTAACGGGGACTTCAAAAAGAAAAAGAAAAAAGAGAGATTGAAGTATTAGTAGCTGCCTTTTGTAAAGGCAGCGTTCATTCGTTTGTAGATGCACTCGTCAATAGATTAATCTCATAATGCCTTTGAGTGATTTGTTTCAGCAGTCATGACTTTAGGATACTCCTTATACTTATAGAATGTACTAAAAATGGATATAAAATGAGGGATGCTACTGCCGAGTAGATTGCGTTATATCGAATATTGGAGTTTTTCATTTTGCAATTGGCGTAATACTTTTAAGCTAGATGACAGTGTATATTAGACAACTTGTTATGATTTTCTGTTTGGTTTCAAGTTTGGCTACTAGAGTAAGTAGTCAGGATGAGAGCATTACTTATATCATGATAGATGGATTCTCTACTGAGGTGTTTACTCGACTTAGATCAGAGGGTAAGTTGCCTAATATGGATTCACTAGCTCGTACGGGACTTTTTACAGATAGTGGTATTGTTAGTTTCCCGAGTATGACTGGCTATAGTTTTTATCCCTTCCTTACGGGAGTGGATGTAGCTCAGAGCGGGATTTTCGGACTGCGTTGGTTTGATAGATCATTAGATCAAGGAAACTTACGTAATTACGTCGGTAGGACTAATGTCTATATGAATGAAGATATTAGAAAAGACATACCTACTATTTATGAATTATTCCCAACGGATCATACTGTAAGTATCAACTCATATCTTAATAGAGGAGTTAAGCAATCTATCAAAAAAGGTTGGATGCTTACTACTGCTAAGTATGGCTCCGATGAGCATTTTGGCAAGCTTCGACAGATACCAATAATAGGGAGGAATATCAGTAGAAACTATTCTGAACATGAAAAGATCATTACAGATCTTGCAATAAGTCAATTGCAAGATAATCCCAAGGTACATTGGATTACATATGCGACTCCCGATGCTAGTCAGCATATTGTAGGCTTAGATGCTACTTATGATTATCAACTAATACTAATAGATTCCCTCATAGGGGAGTATGTATCTGAGTATCATATGTTGGGGCAAGAGGGTAGACATATTGCTATATTCTCCGATCATGGAGTAGCTGATGTGAATAATAATATTGACCCTTGTCAATCCATAAGTGCTGACCTGGGTTTGTCTTTATACCGTGGTGAATCTACGGAATTGTGGAAAGGTAGACTGGATAGGCCGCTTAAGGATATTCAAAATAAAGATGGGTACTTTGCGGTTAATGGCAACCTAGCAGCTTTTATTTATATGACTGATCAAGAGAAGATTTTCCCTGACAATTGGAGAGAGAGAAGCTATGACTGTACTCTTTCAGAGTATGGAGATCAAGGTATAAATCTACCGCAATATTTAGCAGGATTGCAAGGCGTTGGATTGGTGATTTATTCTATAGATACCACTAGTCATATCATTATCAATGGTGATTCTAAAGCTGTGATTAGATTTAAAGATGGATTGTATAGTTATGAGTGCTTGACTGTGCGAGATCCCTTGGGTTATTTAGATGATGATGCTAGTGTAGGATTAGTAAATACAGGGTATCACACCGATGAGGAGTGGCGAGTGGGTACAAAAGCCACCGAATATCCTGATGCATTTTATAGAGTTCATGGCTTATTGCAGCATCACAATAGTCCTGATATTGTATTATGCTCTGATAAGGGTTATGATTTTGGTAAGGACTATGAAATTTTTGTAGATAACTATAGAGGAGGTCATGGAGGACTGCATAAGTCCATGCTTAGTGTACCATTTATACTCAATGGCCCTAAAGTGGAGCATCAAATATATAGTACGCTTAGGAGCGAGGAGCTAGGTCAGATGATTTTAGATCTGATGGGAGTCCCTAGATCTAATTAGTATATTGTAACTAAGATTTAAAACTTAAGAATAGTTAATCCAATAAATGACCGAAAAACTCATAAAACTTCCTTTTGAAGAAGACCACTTCCTAGCCTTATGGCAATATGGTAGTAGTGAGGTTGCAGGTAAGGATGTTTTTCTGACTCATGGGACCTTCTCCAATAAGAGAGTGATGATGGGCATCATCGACTATCTAGTCGGCCAAGGATATACATGTTGGATGTTGGAGTGGAGAGACCATGGAGGTAGTTCTAGTTATCCTGATAAGTACAACTTTGAGACGATTGCTTTGGAGGATATTAAGATAGCATTAGATTATCTATATGATGTTCAAGGTTTAGACCATATAGATTGTATCACGCATAGTGGGGGAGGTATCTGTCTGAGTATGCTTTTGATACAGATGCCACAATACAAAAGCCGTATAGATAGTGTCATTTTCTTTGGTTGCCAGGCGTTTGGTGCAGTCACCAATAAGAGGAATTATTATAAAATAAGAATCGGAGCATTCATAAGTAGTTTATTGGGCTTTATACCTGGGCAGGTTGCTGGTAGTCCAGAAAATGAAACCTATTTTATGATGAAGCAGTGGTTTCGGTGGAATCTAACTACTGATTTTAAGGGAGATGATGGGATTGATTATAAAGAGAAATTATCTCAGATTCGCATTCCTATTTTGTCGGTATGTGGTGGTGGTGATTTGTTTATTGCTCCGCCATCAGGATGTGCCTCTTTCCTAGAGTCGTACGACAATCCATTAAACAAGTTGCTTACTTACTCCATTGCAAATGGAAATCTAGAGGACTACAATCATGGTAGGATATTACACTCAAGTAGCGCAAAAAAAGAAATCTATCCAGAGGTATTAACATGGCTAAGAAAGTAGTAGATAAATAACAGCACTGAACGCATTTAGTTTGGGCCAAAATAAAACGACTAGATTCTCTTTAAACTGGAGAACCCAATAGTTTTTAAATTATCCATTATCCATTATCCATTATCCATTATCCATTATCCATTATCCATTAAAAGCCCACCCTGCATTTTCAATTTTCAATTAAAACTATTACTTGGTAAGTCTTTTCTTAGCGTGATCATAACCCTCTTTCCACCATTCACGCATTTGACTTGGATCAAAGTGGAATGAGTACTTAGTCAATAACTTAGGTGTAAAGAAGAACTTCACCTTGACGTTGTCATTATAGATACTTTCTAAGTGACCGATCATGATATCGTCATATGCTATTTGTGCAAGTGTAAAAGCTAGTGTATGAGTCAATACATCAAATGCATTATTACTTTTAAGGTGCTCTAGAGATTGCTGTCTAGGTTTTAGTACTACGACATCGATCTCGGTGGCACCGATATCTACAGCCTCTTGTATAGGTATGTAATTACCAAATCCTCCATCGGCATATTCATAGCCGTTTTTCTCGACAAGACTCATAAATGGCACAAAGCTACTTGATGCCCACATCCAATCACAAAAATCTTCGTAACTACACTCGCTGAGGTATTTATATTCTACTCGGGTTGTAGTGAGATTGGATACAGTGACTATGACCTTCTTTTTGGATTGTTTGATCCTTATGAAGTCTTCTTCAGATAAGACTCTAGATATGGTTTTACGT
>CALDEO010000045.1 GCA_937942465.1 uncultured Saprospiraceae bacterium | reverse complement strand
TCGAATGTTGGTGCAGCTCGGTGCCGACTACCGATATATTGAGTTTGATCAGGGCTTGGTATTCAACCCGATCAATGCGAGTTTCTATCCAACTGGCGAGAGTCTTGCGCCATATGAGTTGCTTGATGTATTTCTTAATTTTAAGATCAGTACGTTCAGCGTATTTGTCAAGCAAGAAAACTTCTTAGACTTGTTCTCAACGAATATCAACTATCTATTACCTGGTCAACCAGACTATAACACCCGGTTAAGGGTGGGTATTCGTTGGTTTCTATTGGATTAGTATCAAATGGTAGTATTACTGCTGCGAATACGAACCACGAGTTCACTAAGAGTTCACTAAGAGTTCACTAAGGCTTTTCTAATTGGAGCATTTTGCTTAGTTGGATGGAGCCCTCTTAATACAAGCTGCTCATGGGTTTTCTTAGTGGTCTTGTGTACTTAGTGGTTCGAATATTACTGATGTGATTACAAACCACAAAATAAGCTCTTTAAAATAGAAAAGCCCGTAAATACGGGCTTCTCCAACTCACTTTATTAATTAGTACCTCTACTATAATTCGTAATTAGGTTTTAGACTGTGTTTAGTATCATCAGCATAGAATTCGTTAATGATCTTAACTACTTCTTCTGGATCATCAGTCATTGGTATTAAGTCTAGATCTTTGGCACTTATGTTACCTTCTTTCTCTAGCATTGTAGATACGATCCACTCTCTCATACCACTCCAAAACTCTGTACCCATAAGGATAACAGGTACTGGGCTTATTTTCTTTGTCTGTATTAACGTCAATACCTCGAATAACTCATCCAACGTACCGAATCCACCTGGCATTACTACAAATGCCTGTGCATACTTAACAAACATCACTTTACGGATAAAGAAATATCTATAATTTAAGTTTTTGTCTGGATCAATAAACTCATTGTATGATTGCTCAAATGGCAAATCAATATTAAGTCCTACTGATGGTGCACCTCCAAGAAATGCTCCTTTATTGGCCGCTTCCATGATACCTGGACCACCACCTGATATAACACCAAATCCTTCCTTACTTAAGCGCTGTCCCATCTCGACAGTAAGCTTATAATACTTGTTGTCAGGCTTAGTACGGGCACTACCGAATATCGAAATACACGGCCCTACTCTATTCATCGTTTCGAATCCATCAACAAACTCTGCGAGCACCTTGAACATCGTCCATGAGTTCTCACCTTTTATCTTATTCCACTGTTTAAATTGCTTCTCGCTCATATTCTTCTTGTTATAATTTCTTTATGCTAAAACGGCATTGTACTTTTCGTATTCACTAGTTACATGACGTTGTAGCTCTTCTAAACTGTCAAACTTATCAAAGAGCTTCTGTAGATCAGAACTCTTACTTTGATTGGGTACTACGTACCGATCGACATCTTTCTTTGTTATTTCATCGCCACTGAGTATAATCAGTCGCTCTACTACATTTCTTAATTCTCTAATATTACCAGACCATCTCAGTGACTGCAATGTCTTGATTGCGGTCGATGCTATTTTCTTTTCGGCAACTCCGTAGTCTGCACAGATCTTATGTACAAAGTGAGATATCAATAATGGGATATCATCAGCCCGGTCATTAAGACTTGGTACTTTTATAATTATTACCGCTAGACGGTGATATAAATCTTCTCTAAATCTTCCTGCTGCAATCTCTTTTTTGAGATCTTTATTGGTGGCTGCTATTACTCTTACATTTACTGATATTACTTTATCTCCACCTACTCTTGTGATGATACTCTCTTGCAATGCACGTAGTACTTTGGCCTGAGCAGATAAGCTCATATCTCCGATCTCATCTAAAAATAGAGTCCCTTCATTAGCCAACTCAAACTTACCAAGTCGCTGCTTAAACGCAGAAGTAAAAGATCCTTTTTCGTGTCCGAACAACTCACTCTCTATCAACTCCGATGGTATCGCAGCACAGTTGACTTCTATGATCGGTTTATCTTTACGAGCACTATACTCATGTATCCATCTCGCGACCAACTCTTTACCCGTACCATTGGGTCCATTGACTAGGACTCTAGCGTCTGTAGGTGCTACTCGATCTATCGTCTCCAAGATATGCTTGATACCTGTAGACTTACCTATGATCTCTTGGACCTTAGATTTTGAAACTTTATGTTGTAATGCTTTCTTTTGTGTGATCAGTGTTGACTTATCGAGGGCATTTCTGATTGTTATCAAAAGCCTGTTTAGATCTGGCGGTTTCTGTATAAAATCGAAAGCACCTTTCTTTACTGCTTCTACAGCGGTATTGATATTGCCATGACCTGAGATCATAACTACCGGTGTCTCTGGACATAGATCTTGAATCCGATCTATAGCCTCCATACCATCCATCTTAGGCATCTTGATATCCATGATGATGACATCATATTTATTCTGTTTGACCTTGACGATACAGTCTAGTCCATCACCCGCTTCATCAACTTTATATTTCTCAAACTCCAGAATATCTCTAAGAGTCCTCCTGATACTACGGTCATCATCTACAACTAATATTTTAGCCATTTACATTCACTTTACAATACTTATACGATATAATCATTGGGGTTACTCTCCTAGTCGCTAAGTAGTCAAACGAAGAGGTAGGCAGCAAATATACATTAAATAATTATATAATAGGTAATACTCTGTAAGTAAGATTTTTATAAATAACAAAAAATACGAATGTGTTAATTCTATGCCTTAACGGCCAACAACGCCATTAGCGAAGCTCCTACCTCAAGACAGTCCTCATCTACATCAAATGTATCGGTATGCACCGGAGAGGTGATCCCTTTGCTGATATTGCCAGTACCCAATCGATAAAAGCATGCTGGTATCTCGTGACTATAGAATGCAAAATCTTCAGCACTCATACGCTTAGGCAAGGCAACTACCCGATCTCTACCCAATAATGACTGAGCTTTCGTTATGGTAGCAGCAGTCAAGTCTTCATCATTAAATAAACTTGGATAACCTACCTTTATATCGATCTCGGCTGTCGCTCCAAATGCTTGGCAATTGCTGTTAATAATATCTGTGATCAATGTATGCGCCTCATATCTCCAAGTCTCATCCATAGCTCTGAGAGTACCTTCTATACGTACTTCGTTAGGTATGATATTCGTTGCTCCACCTTGAGAGTTGATCTTACCAAATGACAGCACTGTAGGGCTCAATGGGCTAGACTTGCGACTGATGACTTGCTGTAGTTGCACTAGAATATTAGCGGTAATAATCACAGGATCTACACAGTCAGCAGGTATAGCAGCATGACCTCCCTTACCTATGATACTTACTCTAATCTCGTCAGCCGATGCCATATACTGCCCAGCATGAAAACCTACTTTACCCACCGCTAGTGGCGGATGTACATGCAACCCGTATATCTTTTTAGGTTTGGGCTTATCAAATACTCCCTCTTTGATCATGACACTTGCCCCGCCCGGTAGTAATTCTTCTGCTGGTTGGAATATGCATTTGACTTCTACCGTTAATTTCGCTTCTAATTGTTTCAATATTTTGATCGCCCCTAGCAAACAGGTCGTATGCACATCATGACCACAAGCATGCATGACCCCTTCATTTTTTGATTTATACTCGCAGTCATTTTTCTCGGTTATTGGTAATGCATCAAAGTCTGCTCGCAGCGCAACACAATCTTGCCCACTCCCGATCGTCGCTACAATACCATGACCAGCCCAGCCTCTTGTGTAAGTCACTCCGATCTCGTCAAGTTGTTGTGCTATATAGTCGGCTGTCTTTTCTTCATTCCAAGATAACTCAGGATGCTGATGCAGATACCTTCTGATAGCTATCAAATCAGGCTGAAATTCTTTGGCTAATTTCTTGATTTCTTGCTCGATCATCGTGGATTGTTTAATTCTTAGAAAAATACTTTATTATAGCTTTTAGCAATGCGTCTACATCTCTTGAGACTGAGTAATGCTGAGCATATTCGAGATCAATACGTTGTACTTCTTTACTATTGGCTCGACCATCAGATGTAAGTGATGATACTTGATATATAGAGGGTTTTATTTTGGGTAGTTTTATTCCTACTTCTTGATGATTATCGTAGCCTATCCATGTCTTCTCTCCGATTAATACTTTAATCAAATTCTTAAGGACGCTTATCTTTCCTTTATTTATAATCCATAATAGTGGACCCAATACCAATCCTAAGATGGCTATACTTATATCAAATAACCGCTTCAATCTTACATTGGCCATATCTAATATTGCCATCTCAAATTGATAAGTATACACTTCCCCAGTTTCGTTTTTGGAGCTACTACCTATGATCGCGTCTTGCTCTTGACTAGCTATCTTAAATGAGTATTTAGACCCTAGTTTTCGCATCCAGTTGAAGATACTTCCATAGCTCATACTGCTACTACTGAATATAATTTCATTGATTTTGAATAATGCCACAACTTCATCTAACCTACTTAGATCATTGACATAGTAATCATCTTGTTCGGCGGTAATACTGATTCGTGCTTTGACTCGATCATCTAGCCCTACCATGTGTAGCTGTGACTCTACCTGCTTGATGTCGCTCTTACTACCGACGACACATATATGTTTGGACTTTGGTATAGCGAAGTCCCATTTGCGTTGACGCAAATAATTGGCTATCAACTTAGTAACCATAGTCACAGCCATGACAATCGGGAAACCCAATAATATCAGCACTCTCGACGACCTAAAAGACATCGGTAATAATGCATACATGACCAATATCACCATCAAACCTAAGAATAGACCTTTGATCAACTTCATAAGGTCCGACTTGCGATCATAGTTACCCATGATAAACAAAGACAACACCCAGAGTATCACATAACTCAAAAAGTTATAATAGATGGGGCTATCGTCAAAGTAGCTTGGATTATTAAAATAGACCTTAGCCCATATAATTTTCAGAGCTACGAAGCTCGTATAAATAAGAAGCAAGTCCATAACAGGATGCATCAATTTTTTAACCCAATTGATAAGCCAGCTAATAGATGCTCTAAAGTAAATTGCAAGTTTTAAAATTCCGATAAGGATAATATAAGACCCGCCCTTAAAGTGCTTATTGATGAAAATGATCATCGCATTATAAAACGTTTTTAGATATGTCAGACTTGTCTTCTTAGTGCTCTCTCCCTTATAGTGAATGATGGACGTATCTGGGTAGTAATATACTTTTGCACCCGACTGTTGGATCCGATACGATAGATCTATATCCTCTCCATACATAAAAAATGTCTCATCCAACAATCCAACCTCGTCAAGCACAGCAGATCTCATAAACATGATAGCACCGCACAATACGTCTATCTCCGCTTCTTGGTGCTCATCTATATGTCCACAATAATACCCATTGAGCCATTGACTCTTAGGTGCCAGCTTGGACAAGC
>CALDEO010000044.1 GCA_937942465.1 uncultured Saprospiraceae bacterium | reverse complement strand
CGGATAAAATAGATCATCCTTATACATTTTCTCAGTTACGAAAATACTCTTGTATGCAGGATCCTCAGGAAAACCAAACTTCTCTTCTCCAAGGTGATATCCACCATGAGACCCTGGGTTAATCATTGCAAGCTCTTCTGCATGTGTACCATTACTATGCAACTTGGTAGTCAATATTCCTTGAGTATTGTCTTCCGTCGGTTGTAGTACCACTGCTCCAGCACCATCACCAAATATAACGGTCACTCCTCTACCCTTTGTGCTATAGTCCAATCCCATTGAATGCATCTCTGCACCGACAAGAAGTACATTTTTATACATACCTGTTTTGACGAATTGATCAGCCACTGATAAACCATATACAAAGCCCGAACATTGATTTCTGATATCCAATGCTCCTACTTCCTTAACGGTCATCCCCATCTCACGTTGTAGCAATACACCACAACCTGGGAAATAATAGTCTGGACTCAATGTCGCAAATATGATAAAATCAACATCATCTTTAGTGATACCTGCTCGTTCTATAGCGATGGCTGCTGCCTTAGCACCTAGCGTAGTAGATGTCTCTTTGTGCTTGGTAGCATATCGACGTTCTTCTATGCCTGTCCGCTCTCTTATCCACTCATCTGAGGTATCCATGTGTTGAGATAGATCATCATTAGTGACAACATTCTCAGGTACATAATATCCTATTCCAGCTATTTTTGAATTAAACATAATTACGTATTTAATCTATTCTATAAATTTATATTCTCCAATTATTCCATTATAAAGAATAAAAATAGGATTTATTGCCTATTTAAACTTAGAGCCCCCGAATATATAAAATAATGCGTTCACTTCTGCTCATCCATTAATTACTTTACTCCGTGTAAAGATTTTACATTTTCATATTCTATTAAAATAATAGGCTTATTCACCAATATCACCCAATTCAATACCTTCAGAATATGACATTTTAATATTGTTCTTACCAAGTCCGTGTTTCACAGCCTCTGTACATTTAAAAAATGCTGTCTCATAGTTTCTAATGGTAGCATAAGGTCTCACCGTCACAACAATCGTATGACTCTCAAATGCTTTTATCCCAACCATAGGTGCAGGATCCTGAAGTACTTCATCTACTGCTGACAATTGATTCAATATGATCTTTTTTACCTTATCAAAACTCTCGTCATATGGCATATGCACATCAAAATCTATCCTTACATATCCGTCATTACCTGTACTATTGACTATTACATCACTTATCGCAGATGCATTAGGTATGATGATATCTTCATTATCAAATGATGTTATTATCGTATTAATAATTTGAATCTCACGGACCATCCCGTTGTGATCACCTATAGATATGAAATCACCATTCTTGTATGGTTTAAATATTAATATCAAGATTCCAGAAGCGACATTAGCGAGACTCCCTTGCAACGACATCCCTATTGCAAATGTCATAGCAGCTAATAATGTCATGAACGAAGCGATCTTAACACCTATGATACCAGCGGCTACTAATATCACTACCATTTTGAGCAATGCATTAATAATCGACATTATGAATGGCACCATCTCAGGACCTAAAGGACCTTTTTCCATTTTAGATCGAATGAATTTAACTACTCTTCCCGCTACTTTCATACCGACAACCAGTACAATTACACCTGCGACCAATTTTGGACTATAATCCAGTATAGTTCTTCCCCATTCCTCCATCGAGGCTTGCATCTCTTCCATGATATATAATTTTTACAAATATATCATTTGGATACTTACATTCCCCCTATTTAAAAAACATTAACTAATGAAAGGCTAGCATTTCTTGTATGTGCCGTTCAAACTGATGCAATGCTTGCTTTTTACTTGCACTGAGGTTGTAGCTTATATATTTAGAAAAATACGTCTTTAGATCAATATCAGGATACGCTAAACTACAATGAGAAATAAGGCTTTCCATATTCGCAAAAGATTCGCGGAAAGCATCATTTATTTTTTCAATAACTTGATTATCCACATGATCTTTAGCGATCCATATGGCGAATGCAAACGGCAATGAAGTCATCTGCTTCCACATAGACCCTAGATCATAAGTGTATTTATATTTCTGCTTATCGCGAAAAACTTTATCTCCAATCATTAACTTGCCCTCACCTCTTGACAACTGTAGATCAGATACTTCTGCTTGCTGAAAGTCAGGGCTAATATCCCAATACTCCTTACAAAGTATCCTCAATAACATGGCTGAGGTCCGACTATGCGTATCTAAGTAGATACTCTTTATGTCTTCTAACTTATCATTGGTATGTAACAAAACCGTTGCAACCTCACCATCACAACCGATACAATAATCAGTTATAACTCGCTCTTTGCTTCCATGAGCTACCCAAGATGCTGCCGGTACTAATGCTATATCAGCATCTCCAGCAAAAAACAACTCGCCGCATCTAGAAGGTATCGCAGGTACAATATCGAACTGCTCAAATCCGCTATTTTTTAAAGCAGACAAGAAAGGTAAGGTGTTGAAATAATCAACCAATACGATCTTTGTTTTATTCATACTAAAAAGACAACATCAATAATGATTCATTGGTTTTGAGTAATCGAAATTAAGCTAATATTCATTATAATCTGTGATCGTAAAATCAAAGAATAAATAAACATAACCCATCATAAAACTAACACTGTTAATCGAATAAAACTCGATAAAGAAGCCAAGGAGGTATTAATTGAGCTTAAAAACTTAACTTTGCGTTCATAAACATTAACAACAACTGATTTATCCAACAAGACTTTAGATAGTAATGGCTGATACTGACTGGAAAGAAGGAGCAAAACACAAGGTGTACAACATTATCAATCCTTTGATAAATGCTCTTGTAAAAATGGGAATCACTCCCAATATGATCACATTATTGGGCTTATTTCTGAATATAGCCTCGACTGTCGTTCTTGTAGCTGGAGCTGAGTTTGGTATTCGTGACAATCATAAATATATCGGGTACGCAGGTCTTATCATCCTCATTGCAGGATTGATGGATATGATCGACGGTCGACTAGCAAGGGTGAGTAATACAGAGAGTAATTACGGTGCATTATTTGATAGTGTTATAGACAGATATAGCGAGATGGTTATGTTTTTAGGTATCTGTTACTACCTTGTTGCATATGACTACTTCCTTAGTTCATTATTTGCATTCGTTGCAATGATCGGATCTGTGATGGTAAGTTATACTAGAGCTAGAGCTGAAGGCTTAGGTGTAGACTGTTCTGTAGGTATCATGCAACGACCAGAGCGGATATTGATCATAGGTATATCAGCGATTGCTTGTGGCTTATTGTCAGGATATATCGGTGGTGATTATAAAGTTGATGTAGATTTCTTGCCTTTCCCTCTTGTTGAGACTATTAGTATATTTACTTTCCCCATTTTTATATTAGCTATCATGGCTAATGTTACAGCAGTAAGAAGATTGCTTCACGCAAAAAATGAAATGAACGGTAAATAAAAGATTATGTTTCATGATACTCCAGAGATAAACTTGCAACACCACCCTCTTAAAGGGGAAAATGGCCTGCCAGAAGATTACCCTTCGCCGCCTATAAGTTCTAATTTATTATTCTACATACAACGCAATCACAATAGAAATACTGTGGTCTATGAGATCAATAGATTACATGATGGTAGAGTCAATGAAGAGTTTCCGATGCATGTCTTCTGGATTCGATATTCTGATCAAGGCGAACAAAAAGAACTTAACTTCATTCAAAACAAATTGGCATATGGTTATGTTTCAACTCCGATATGTAATGAATGCTTTGAGTTTTCTTTAGTTTCTTATGACAAAAAGAAGTTTTATATAGACAAAAAGCCCTGCGGTTCGTATGGAGTATTTACCAAAATCAATGATAAGAACGCATTAATTACTAATGTGTACGTATACGCTGAGGAGTTAGGAGTTTTTCCTAAAGTAAAATACATTGAGTTTTATGGTTATTGCACCGAAACATCACTTCCAATATATCAAAAAGTAAAAATCCAATAAAACTACTTACCCGTCTACCAATAATGAATACACTGAATTATCAGCGCTTTAGTCGTAGTAACATTAAAATAATAGGAATAGCAACGTCTATATACCTACTCTGGATGACTATGGCTGTAGGTCTGAGATTGGATCATATCTACTTCGTTGTCTTTTTTGTAGCGATGATGCTATTTAATAAGACGACTCG
>CALDEO010000043.1 GCA_937942465.1 uncultured Saprospiraceae bacterium | reverse complement strand
TAGCGTCTGCATCTCTACACATCCATCATTGCTTGTAGCCATGATCGTGTATGTGCCTGGAGGCAAATCAGAAACAAGTACCTCTCCACCTGTAGCAACGATATCACCATCGGCATTCGTGATCTTGATAACGATATCTATGTCTCCGTTGATCAATATCGATACCTCCTCTCCTGGACAATATAGTATCTCAGTAGGTGCATCTAAGTTGATCGCATCATAGGTGGTAAATGTAACCATATTACTCTCTGTACATCCATTAACATCAGTAGCGGTGATTGTATATACTCCATCTGGAAATTCTGTAACCGGAATAGTATTCCCTGTGAATACCACCATACCCATAACATCTATCAACTCTACTGTCACTGCGACATCGGTCATCACTTCGATAACCGGTGTATCACCTGGGCAGTATACCACCTCTGCAGGTGTGATCATATTGATCGCATCATATGCATCAATGATGAGTGTTTGAGATTCCTGACAAAGGTTAATATCTGTAGCTACAATTGTATATGTACCATCTGGAAAATCAGATACCGTAATCATACTTCCTGTAAATACACTTACACCCATTGCATCCAACAATTGTATATTCGTGACAACGTCAGTCACTACTTGTATCGTCGTATCGATATCATTACAATATCTAACTACATCTGGTGCTTGTATATTAATAGCATCTGGTACCGTCACAAGTAATGTATACTCACTTGGGCACAATCTTGCTTCGTTATCCGCAATCATGACATTAAATACGGTAGTCTCCGTCAACCCAGTGATTATCGGATTAGCTGCTGTAGGATCTGGCAATAAACTCATGTCAGCTGTAGACCATACGTAGAACCAACCCGGGTTACCTGATTCGTTAAGACCGATCTCATCTCCGATACATACAAACAAGGGTGTATTATCAAAGAATGGTCTTTCGACAACATCTACATTGATCAACGTATCCACTACACAACCAAACTGATTGACTACCGATAATGGAATATTGAAAGTACCTGCTACGTCAAATACCAATGAAGCAGTAGCCTCATTCGCTCCAGCGACAACATATTGCGGCCCCCACTCATAAGTAAGTGTATGATTAGATGCTAGATTATTAACCGTCACCATGATCGTATCACCTGCACAATTAGCAAATTCTACATCAGGAGAGATATTAAAATCAAGTGGTTCATTATTCACTGTAAAAGCAGCAGATCCCTGACATACATCACCTGTAAGGGCTACATAGTACGTAGTTGCTCCTAGTGCTGGTGATAATGTTATTGGGTTATCCATACCTAATGAAACAGTAAAGTTTTCATCTGCAAACCACTCAAACTGTGCTCCGTTAAATGAGATAGCTTCTAATGTCGCATCCGTACCGCATATATTGGTGGGACCTAATACTACTACATTCTGTTCTTCAGATACTATTAATGATATCTGATCTACGATCGTACATACACCATTGGTTGCAGTTACACTATAAGTGATGTCGCTCTGGGTTGTTGCTATAGGGTTTGAAGGATCCGTAAGATCCAAGTTAGTCGTAGGTGACCATGTGAATGTCAGGTTATCAGATGCTTCTAAAACCAGTTGGATCTGATTCATCTCACATACTTCTATTTCATCGCCGATGAGTGTCAATACAGAACTCTGGACAACTACTTCATCCGTGATCACATCGGTACAACCACTTATGGTTGTCACTTCATATGTAACAGATAGTATCGTCCCGTTAGGGAATGTGACTGTAGGATTTTCATCTGTAGATGTAATCGTCACACCATCAGCAGTAAACTGCCAATTGAATCCTACCTGCTCTTGAACAGTTACTGTTTCGTTTACAAAATTAAGTACCACATCGTCAGAACAATCAACTGATGAAACTGAAAAAGCAGCCGTTGGATCACCTGGAATAGATACTCCTACATTGATCACTGTTGTATCTATACATTCTTGATCTACAACGATCAGCTGCACAGGATATAAGCCTGGAGCAGGGAATGTATAAGTAGGATTTACCTCATTACTTGTGATCGTATTATTAGGATAATCAAAATTCCATGTATAGTCTCCCGGGGTACTTACATTTTCAAACGTTTGTGTTAAACCTTCACAATTAGGGTTGTCTACAATAAAATCAGCAACCGGGTTATTGATACAAACTCTAATGTTGTATTCAAAATTTCTTCTTACTGTTGTTACTAATAAACCATCTCTATACTCTTCTACACATACACCGACTAAGTATTGACCCGTCAACTGTGGCGTACCTGTAAGTAATCCTGTTTGCGGATTAATCGTCAGAGGTACTGCAGCACCTAGAGGATTGTCTGTACTGTATCCAGCATTCCACTGTATTAGATCATAAGGTGGTCTATTAGGTGGTTGCGGTATCGGATTGGCATCTGAAGCACCAGCATATGGTGTACATAACTTATATACTAGTGAATCTCCATCAATATCCGTTGCCGAATGATCAAATGTCAATTGAATCTCAGAACAGGCATATATCGTCGGCCAATTATTAAACTTAGGCGAGCTGTTACACGTTTCTTGAGCTTTTCTTGAAATAGATATCCACTCTGTAGTACCTGTATCTGTAGGATCTACAACGTTAATAAGATCTATACTTCTACAACATCTTTGATATGCCAAAATATAACCTTGAGGCTCAAATGGCAATTCTATTGTAGCCTTATATATTGTCCGTTCTATACAGACTTCGCTACCTAATACTCTACACTCACTCGTGAGTGCTTCTACAATCGTATCTTGATTATTGAATTCCATCAATAACTGACCACTGATACCTAGTGTAGTCAGTTGACCTAGACCATTGAATATACCAACTGAAGCAGGGTTATCAAAAGGGGCATTGGCGGCTCCATTGATACAATCTCGACGTACTTCTAATGTAACCTCATACATGTCCCCACCGAGGCACTCGTAATAAATGTTACCACCTGCAATATGCGTGGCACTTATATTAGATACACTGAACATAACCGCCATAAAGACAGCTAGGCTGAGAAACACTTTTCTCTTTATATTATATACTGATAATTTCATTTTACTTCTTTTTTGTGTTTTGAGATGATTACTTAACCTCTTTGATTTCGTCAATTTCTACTCTTCGCTCTTTCGATGCTTGAGGACTGAAAATCGATTTCTTAGGGCTAGATGGGTCATCGCTGATACCTTTAGGTGCAGCTGTCTCTCCAAATGATCTCTCTGTAATCTGAAGTTGTTTTGAATTAATATATTTCATTAAAATTCCATTTTCGTAATCACGGAATTCATTTCTTACACAATCGACTCTACGCTTACCTAATGCTGTGTTATAATCATTCTGCGAAAGCGGACTTGCATACCCTCTTAAGTATAAATGTACACTCTTACCAGTAAGTAGGATACGATTTAATGTTTCTAAGAAAATGCTAATCTTATCATATCCTTTCCTCATATCTACATCAAAAAACTCTGACATCTCTTGAGCTGCGATCTCTTTTCTTTCACCTTTATATAGATTAGAATATGTTTCTACAAATTGTGGCTTCTTAGCTACGTACTCCCGATATGTAGTTTTATATCGTTCGTTGGTCGTTACTTGCTTCGATCTAGGATTAGGGTAATCATTATTATAATACAATTTCAGCGGTATTAGATTTGCTAATGACTCTATCACTGCCTCTCTACCTAGGTACATATCTTTTCTGAATGCTCCTTCTTGATCGGTAGGAATACTAATATTTGCCATTACCTCTTCATATCCATCTTTAGTTGCAATCAACTTGTACGACTTACCTTGCATTACTTTAAAGTCAAACCTATTGGTAGCATTCTTACTTATTCTCGTTACTTCCTTACCTGTCTCTACATCGATCAACACTACGGTTGCTTCCAGTAAGTCATAGTTTGTAGGTTTTTCAAAAGTATTAACTACAAGCTCTACCGGTAATACTGTAGGAGTGAGGTATAACTTCTTTTCTATTGGCTTTCTTGTATTCGGATCAAGGTCTGCTTTAGTAATCTTAATTGTGGCATCATGATATCCTTCTTTCTTAGCTGTGATCTCATACTCGTGATCACAGAACAATTCGTAATTAAAGTCATTACCTAATTCATTAAGATTAACATCTTCTTCTAGACCTGTAGTCAGGTTTTTGAGGGTCAACGTCACTCCTGCTAAGTCTGCTCTAGTAACAGAATCATATGTCAAAGCCAATAAATCAATTTCACACTTATCAAAGGTGATATTATATATATCATAACAACAAGTCTCGAACTTACTGTTTAAATACATAGAACCAGGTCTATTAGATGATACATATTGTGTATTCTCATCCGCAGATATTGAATAGAATATTTCGTTGTAGCTTGTATTAATACCATACCCTAGGTTTGATATTTCTCCAGATGCTTCTTTCTTAAATACATCATAGTTTCCAAATCCGTCTCTACCGTTAGAACTGAAGTACAATTCACTAGTTTTAGGATTGAAGAAAGGACTAATATCGTCATAAGGAGTGTTGATGTCTGACAATGAAGCTGCTGAGCTAAATGACATGTCCTCATCATACTGTACAGAGTAGATATCGCGTTCGCCCTTACCTGTTGATCTATTAGATGCGAAATACAATCTTGTTTTTCCATCTTTAGTCATTCCTACAGAAGGATGTGTACTATTTGATCCAAGCTCATTTACTTGTTCTGGCAATTTTACTGGGTTGGCCCATTCATCACCTTCCATTTTCATATAATATATATTACACGAAATCTGTGACGTCTTTGAAAGTTGACAAAGCGAGTAAAACATGAGTTTCTTATCTGCTGACAAGGTAGTACCTGATGTTAGTAGATTATCATTATTAAACTTACCATTATCATCTATCGGCATATATGGTTTATCATCTGATCCACTTAGCACCTTAGATATAAGCCTTGCAGGTTTAACACTATCTTTCTTTTTAGGAAATCTCAATGATGTGTAATAGAATTGCTCACCATCATGATATGCACCATGCTCAGAGTATGGAGTATTAACCCCTTCCATCTGTGCTATAGAATCTAACATTGCAGGATTTCTCTCTTGCTTTGCCGCCCATGCCGCTGATGACTTTAATGTTTTTGACTTTTTAGTAAGCATCGGATCATCACCTTCTGCCTCTGCTAGGTATAGGTCATAATATCTTATTGCTTCGTTATACTTACCTAGCGTCTGCTTGACATTGGCAAGTTTGTAATAAGCATCTTTATAGTTTGTGCTTTTAAGACTATCGATCAAGAAGGTATAATATTGATCCGCCATAGTATATGCAAACTGCATTCTAGCTGACTCTGCTATTAAGTACGTTGTTTTCTCATCTGGAGTTTCGTATTCAGCAGCTTTGGTGGCTAACTCAAGTACGGCACTATAATTTTCATTTTTAAACTCTTCTGTGGCTTTATCCAAATACTGCTTGAGTAATGGTTGCCCATACATGCTGCCAGCTATAAGCAAAAGCAACAAGGTTGATAATATATTTTGAATATTTTTCATCTCGTGATTATGTTCTAGCTGATTAATAAATTGGACAAGGCTTCATTGGTATCAATGGCACTTTGGTAAACATGTACCTGAGGCTTAACTCTAAACCTCCACGACCGCCTGTGGCAATATCGAAATCTGATGTATTGAAATCATACGAAGCTGATCCATACCATCTACCCTTCTGCAGTGCTACCATCGGGTACCATGCGTCACCTAGACGTATTCCCAATCCTAAGTATAAAGCAATATTTCTTTCTTTATTCCGATTCAGATATAACTTACCCTGAGCATTTAGTACAAACTCCTGGTATGGCCCTTGAGATGAAAACAAACCATTCAATAAAACATCAATCTTAGGTGCTACATAAAATGATGTCATCGCGTAGCCATTAAATCTCATTTCTATTTTATCATCGGTACTATCATCATCAAAACCTTTGGCAGGTCTCAATAAATGGTATGCACTACCTCCAAAATCTAAATATGTACGGTAACTCGTTTGGTATCTTAAGTTAAGACCCCCTGACAAGTCAAAAAAGCTAATTGCATCTTTATCGAAAACTTCAGCAGGAATAGAAAAATCTGTTGCTATTCCATTCCACTGATTATTGGAAGTAATTGCATTAAAATCAAAATTGCCTTGTTGAAACCCTGCCGAAAGACCGGGTGTGATCATGAGTTTATCACTTATCTTATATGTATAAGACCCAGATAAAGAAAGATTGACTCTCTGAAAAGCAAGATCTCCAGCCTTATCATAATTAAGTAATGCTCCTACCGACCAATAGCCTGTAGAATCTAATCGATCAGTAATCGGTCGATCATATGCCCCAGAAAAAGTCAAATAATCAACAGGGACGTTGACCCATTGGCTTCTGTAATTTGCTTGAAAGCGATGTTCACTATCACTTACACCTGTCAATGCGGGGTTAATATTGAGCGGTGTATTGAAAAATTGCGAAAAGTGTATGTCTTGTGCTCCTATATAACTCAAGGAGCTGAGGCATAATAACATCATGAGTAAAAAATTCCTCACATTCATAAAGTTTGGTTTATCAATAATATAACTAGCTTAAAATAAGCATCATCTGGAATAGACTAAGGATTCGTCAACTATTGTATTGTATAAGATCTAGCACCACCCTAACGAATTTCTTCATTAAGCTGCTGCCATTCAAGCACAAATATATTGAAAAAGAACAAATAGTAGTTCTTAAAATATGTTAATAAATGGCTTTGAAAAAAAAATAAAAAAAGTCTTTTGATATATGCACGTAATTTGAATATTGGACTATCTTTGCGTCACTTTAAAGAAAGTATGCGAAAGTAGCTCAGCTGGTAGAGCACGACCTTGCCAAGGTCGGGGTCGCGGGTTCGAATCCCGTCTTTCGCTCCATTTGAATTTTAGATGACCAATTTTGCCCGGGTGGTGGAACTGGTAGACACGCAGGACTTAAAATCCTGTGGCTATAATGGCCGTGTCGGTTCGATTCCGACTCCGGGTACAACTTGTGTCTACTGATTTATACTCTTCCACTACATTCATAGTCTAAAATTCTTTAAAATCTATAAAGCCCAATATTTAAGTTATCTTAAATATTGGGCTTTTTTGTTTTATAGCTATAAGTAGATTACTTCAATGACTTGTACAATTGTCCCTTTGCAAGCATATCTGTCAACATCATACCGTTCAGAATTGCGATTTCCTCATGTCTATCTGTAGGAATACTAAACTTAGTCAACGCTGCACTCAGCGTACGAGGTGCATTATTAGTGATAATTGCAATTTTTTCTGATTGCTTATTAATGATTGCAGGATCTTTAAGGATTTTAAAACTCCTCATTGTTGTTTGAAAACCTCCAAAGTTTCTATTAAAATCTGCATCTTCTGACATTCCATGAAAAACATATATGTTACTACCATATTCGATAAGGTAAGTCAGTATTCTTATTACTTTAGCTGGAGCACCATTCGCACCTGCTTGTGTTTGATTTGAAGTCATCTGTACTGATCTTAAACCATTGACATTGGCTTGAGCCGTTTCTATTACATTCAACTTATTAGATTCGATAACGTCAGACTTAGCTTTATCTAGACTTACGCCAGATGCCAATGTCATCACCATTAATGCCTTGCCATCCTGTGGAGACATGACTACTTGCGATGGTTGGTTTTGTAGTTGCCAAGCCGAAGGAATATCAAACTCAAACTTGAGAGAAGGGTGATAGAATTTTCCATTTTGAACAAATCCTTGCTGCGGATCTTCGCCATAAGTCAATCCATCAATCATTCTAAGGTAACTATCCCTATTCGTTTTAAGGCCTGCCGTATTCACATTAAGTTTATCCTGCCACTCATCTGATAACTCATGTACTTTTTCATTCCTATCAGCAGGATCAGGATGTGTAGACATAAAGGCTGGTATAGTAGACTCCCCGCTCAATCTCTTTAGTGTTTTGAAAAAATTAGCCATATTATGACTATCATAGCCTACTTTGGTAGAATACTCTACCCCTAGCTTATCAGATTGACTCTCATCATCTCTCCCAAACTTAAGGAACATCAATCCCATGCCTTGACTGGCAACATCAGCGTACTGCCTAAAATCCTCAGACAATACGATACCACCAATAAATAAACCCTGCATCAATTGCTGTTTACTCATCTGACTTACGGAGTGCTTAGCAGTAACATGACCGATCTCATGACCTAATACTCCTGCAAATTCTGCTTCATTATTAAAGTGAGCTAATATACCTCTAGTAAAGTATACATACCCTCCTGGTATTGCAAATGCGTTAACCACAGGAGAATCTAATACTTTAAAATCAAAATTAAGATGTGAACGATGTGATACCGCAGCCATCTCTTTACCTTTGATTTCTATAAATTTTTGAATTTCTGAATTTTGATAAAGTCCAAAACTCTTGACAATACCACCATCAGACTGTTTTCCTAAAGCGATCTCTTTTTCCTCGGACATAAATGACAGTTCACGCTTACCTGTTACCGGGTTTCTAGCACAAGAGGCGATAAGCATTATGCATAAGATAGAAGCAACAATGTTTTTAAAGTTCATATTTAAAGGACTCATAAAGGCTATACTTTTGTTCGAAATTAAAGTATTAAAGGCGAAATAGAAATAAATATCATTTGTTTTGATTAATATTAACTTAATCACAGTATAAATTAGAGCCTATAGTTTTAATTTGCAGTAACTAAATAGATCTCATTTTGAAATTAGTCAAATATATACCATCATTTCTTACCATCATCAACCTAAGTTGTGGTTTAATGGCAATCCTCGTACAGGATTTAGTAATCGGTACCTACCTAGTAGTTACAGCCATTTTCTTTGATACTTGGGACGGTATGGCCGCTCGTGCTCTTAATGCACAAAGTGAACTAGGTAAGGAGCTAGATTCGCTATCGGATATAGTAAGTTTTGGTGTTGCACCTGCGTATTTGTACTTTATGATCTCAAGCGGGGAAGGATATTTATCTTATGCAGCAGCGATTATCCTACTTAGTGGATGTGCTCTTAGATTAGGTAAATTCAATATTTTACCATCGCAAAAGGACTTTATTGGTCTAGCTACACCAGCAATGGCATTTTTCATTGTAGGTGTTGTATTAGCTTACGCAAATGATATTAGCTTCTTTCAGGATATAATCAACTCAAAGTATGGCCATATACTTATTGCTATTACCATGTTTGTATTGATGTTGAGCCCTATTAGGATGTTTTCGCTCAAGCGACTGAATGAAGGAATTCAAAAAAATTGGATGCCAGCTGTATGCTTATCTAGTTTTCTAGCTCTTTGGTATTTTGCAGAATTCTGGGCAATACCAGTATCTGTTATAATATATATGGCTTTGTCAATTTTGCATCATTTTAATGTATCCAATACCCAGTAGGTTATTATGTTAAAAGGAAAATGTTGTATCTTTGTGACCAAATTGAAAAACTCTTATGGCAATTATAATTACAGATGAATGTATAAACTGCGGAGCTTGTGAGCCTGAATGCCCAAACAATGCAATTTATGAAGGGGGAGTTGAATGGACAATGCAAGAAGGTACAAGCATCACCACTGAATATACGCTAGAAGATGGTAAGATAGTAGCCGCTGACGCTGAACAATCACCTATAGACGATGATGTCTACTTTATAGCACCAGATAAATGTACGGAGTGTAAAGGATTTCATGAAGAGCCGCAATGTGCAGCTGTATGTCCCGTTGATTGTTGTGTACAAGATCCAGATCGAATCGAGACAGAAGAACTACTATTAGCTAGAAAAGACAAATTGCATCTTTCCTAACTAAAATAATAATTTCATAATTTTTTTTGATTTTAGAGATTATATAATCTCTATACTCCGAGCCAGCTTTCGTATTCTTCGTCGTAGTTCTGGAAATCTACCAGAGGCGCTTTGTTGAACCAGTCTTTCAGGTTCGTCAATATCTTGTTCATGGATATTAATTTTGATATGTTCAATAAAAAGGAATTACACTATTGAGACGAATGAGATATGGTAAAAGTTGCTTTTTGAAACAAACTTTAACATTTGGTTAGAATGTTTTGTAAATCAGACGTTTCTCGATAGATTATTCTACAAAGTTCTACTATTTCTTTATAAACTGCAACATATTGGATGATATTCTAATGTTAAAATACGTTAAAGTTATTAATATGTATATACCGCGTCATCAATATTACGTTTGTCCCCCACTCCAATCAATAAATCACCCTCTTTTAAGATCACTTTGACTTTTCCGATTGCTTCTGTTTCACTTAATACATGCCCCATCAACTTAAGAGAATCTTGTTGGATTTCATTTAAGAGTCCTTTCTCCATTAGTATATGATTGGGCAACCATTGATGATGAAATCTCTTATGATTAACCGCCTCAGGTAAGGTCCAGCCAAAATGAGATACATTTAAAAATACTTGCAGCACAGAAGTAATAATAGTCGAACCACCAGGAGAACCTAACACCATGTATATGTCGTCATTTCTCTCAATTATTGTCGGAGTCATCGATGATAACATCCGTTTATTAGCCTCAATAGCATTAGCCTCACCACCTACCAATCCAAATTGATTCGGTGTACCCGGTTTACTGCTAAAATCATCCATTTCATTATTTAAGAAGTACCCACCCTCTTCAAAAAAAACTTTACTACCGTAATTGCTATTCAATGTAGTTGTAATCGATACTGCATTGCCATGCATATCAACAATAGAAGTATGCGTCGTTTCGTAACTTTCTAGAACTTCAAAATCAATGTCATTATAAATATCTTCTGATTTGGATGCAGCAGCACTACTATAATTGTTAAGCTTCTCTTCTAAGTAATCAGAATCCAGTAACTCCTCAACTGGTACATCGTAAAAATCACTATCACCTAAGTATTTGGCTCTATCTGCATAAGCTCGTTTTTCTACTTCTGCAATCGCATGGATATAGTCCATATTATAAGCTTGTAATGTATCGATCTCTAATTGCTCTAACATTGTTAACATTTGCGCAAGCACAATACCTCCACTAGATGGTGGCGGCATGGATATAACATTAAAGTCCTTATACACATGTTGGATCGGGGCTCTCCACACAGAGTTATATTTGATCATATCATCTGTAGTCACAATACCATTAAGCGATTTAATCTTATTTACTAACTTCTCCGCATGCTCTCCATGATAATACGCATCTCTCCCACCCTCGGCTATAGCCTTAAGTGTTGCGGCTAACGCTGGTTGCTTTATAAGATCCCCATCCATCCATTGCGTCTCTTTGACAAATGGTGACTCACTACAATACTTAATAAATTCGCTTTTATAACGATTTAATCTATCTGCCTCTGCTTGACTTATCTTAAAGCCTCGCTCTGCTACCTCTATACTAGGCTCAATTAAGGCTGCAAGCGTCTTATCACTGCCGTATTTGCTCAACAGTGCAGCCATACCATCCACAGTACCAGGTACACCTATCGACAAGCCTCCATGAGTACTGAGTCCTTTAACCACAGCCCCACTCGCATCTTGATACATTGCTCTACTTGCACCACTTGGGGCCTTCTCTCTATAATCTAATGCGTCAACTTTCTGATCTCCTGTTCTTACTATTGCAAATCCACCACCACCAAGGTTACCCGCTCTCGGGTTGACTACCGCTTGAGCAAATTGCACCGCAACAGCTGCCTCGATGGCCGTTCCTCCCGCTTTGAGTATATCAAGGCCTATACTAGATGATATCGGGTGAGCAGAAACCACCAATCCATTCTTACCTGATTGATATTGTTCTATTTTATAAGCGACATCTTCATCATTGCCACAAGACATGATAGTAATTGTACTTGTCAGAATAAGGATAATAGAAAAACGTGATGATTGAAACATAATATGCGGGGCTTGTTCTCTACCAAGATATAAAGAAGAATCTAAGTAGACACTATGCTAGCAAATTATCTAAACGTACAAAATGAAACTGTTGAGATCGAGGCAAAAAAAAAAGCTCGTCGTAAGACGAGCTTTCTATAGCTGCGGAAGAGGAGGGATTCGAACCCCCGGTACTCGTTAAAGTACGTCGGTTTTCAAGACCGGTGCATTAAACCAGCTCTGCCACTCTTCCTATTGATACGCTAAGCGTTTTTAGCGACTGCAAAATTACATTCCTTTTTGTCCTTTCCTAATTAATTACGAAAAAAAATAGGCTCAATTAAAAAATAATTGAGCCTAAGAGTGTAAAGTGCTTATTTAACTACTATGCTAAGCTGTTAATATCTCGAATCAAAATACTCTTTCTCTTAAAAAATATCTGATTTGTACGCTTTAAGTCATTCATAACGGATGTAACTGTTTGTCTAGATGTCCCTGTGAAGTTGGCTATATCTTGTTGAGTAAGACTATGCTTGATAAGCATCTCCAAGCCTACCCTTTGACCAAACTCTTGAGCATTGTATTTAAGAAAATCTATAATTCTTGTTCTAGCATCCTCAACCACTAGAGATTCATATCTCTTTTCAGCCATTTTAAGCTTATTACCGAGATTTCGGATCAAGTTCATAGCTAGGTCGCTGTTATTAGATATGAAGTTAGAGAACTTGTCTTTTGAGATAGAGAAACACATTACCTCATTATCTAAGACTAAAGCAAAATCATCTCTGTTTTTCTCTCCAAAGATTGCTTGCTCTCCAAACATTGCAAATGGATGCTTGATTGATTTTATTACTTCTTTGTTCGAACTAGAATATCTACCTAGTTTGATAGTCCCCGCGATTAGAAAATAAACTTGATCTGACTCATCTTTGGGTCTGTATATAAATTCGTGCTTGTCAAATTTAATAGTCTCCATGAGCTTGCTCAGAGTATACATTTGTGTTTGGCTAAATGCTGAAAACATAGAAATTTTTTCTAAGTAATCTATCCGAGTAATTGCATCCATAATAAGGTTTCTTTTGTTAGTATCTGTTACATCAATAAGACACAAGGCTAATTGGTCTTCCCCTAACACATAAGTTAATATCCTTATATATAAATATTAAGTTTTATAAGTCACTAAACTTAAGCACTTAATACGTTAATTATAAACTTAATATAAAATACATTATTCTAAAAAAAGAACAATCAAAGGTCAATCGTCCTATTGCAGTATCATTATTTTGACGTCCTTGGAGAAAGAACCGAACAATCCATAGCCATTAACTACATTAGATCCAACCAACACGGGCTCTCCTAAATTAGTCTGATCAAGCAAAATTTGCTTTGACAATTGCTTATGATAATGAAAATAAGACATATCTGTAGTACGAGTCTCAATCGTAATATTCTCTATTACTTCATCGCTTTCTAA
Organism: uncultured Saprospiraceae bacterium; assembly: GCA_937942465.1. Classification (GTDB taxonomy): domain Bacteria; phylum Bacteroidota; class Bacteroidia; order Chitinophagales; family Saprospiraceae; genus JAHDGW01. The sequence continues at coordinate 6,512 of CALDEO010000043.1, read as the reverse complement.
TGTTACACCAGCCAAACCTTTGAAGGCAATCTCATTACCATCAATAGATGAACCATTAAATATAACGCCATCACGATGTGCAAGGCTATTAATGTTATCTAAATCACGCGGCAAAGATCCAAATTTGACATAATTCTTTTCTATTCCAACGATCGTATCAGTACCCACAATCTTACTTATGTAAAAATATGGTAGAACATGATAATAATCCTCTAATTGCATATCATCAAAAGCAATACTGAAATTCAACTCTAATTGATCAAGGTCATTGCTACTTTTAAATATAGCTGCTGTCTCAAATCCTTTTGACACAGGTACCGTAGTACTAGCCGTAATATCATCTAAACTTGATCTTTCAAGTGTTACATCAATCGAATAGTCTTTATTTTCTTCTATAGTTATCAGTTCCTCACAATACATATCTTTCGATGCATCATAAAGTATTCTTGCGCTGCCTGCCCCAAAATCTAAAATAACAACTGCATCTTCAGGAAACTGAATATTGGTAGACTCACCAAATGCGCTTGTTTTTAATACTCTTAATTCTAGCTGCTCACCGGCCTCTAACTCTGCAAATATAAACAAGTTGGACTCTACATCATTAATACCACCATTGTACTCATCTACACAACTCGAAATAGAGAGTACGAAGATTGCCAAAGGAAAAATTAATAAAGGGTAAAACTTTCTCACAGAAATAAATAAATCTAAAATTAATAATCAAGCGTAGCTGATACGAGCAAATATACCAATTAAGTCGACTAAATCATTCCAGAGTCAAAACTTTAATACTTTGTATTATAAAAAAAACTAATATTAGAATGAAATACTAAAGCTTGCTGTAGGTAGCACTGGTAGAATACTGTATTGATACAAGGAGAATGTTTCAGGTCTATCTCTATCTTTTTGTATATCAATATAAGCTGGGTTTTTACGATTATATGCATTATAAAGACCTAAAGTAAATCTCCATTTGTCAGCCCAACTAAAATCTCCATAGAAACTAAATGCGATGTCCAATCGGTGGTACTCAGGGAGTAGTTGATTGTTTTTCTCCGTATAGATCGGTAGTAACCGTTGAATACCTTTGTTGTCAATATAAGGTTGAAGCTGTATAGGTGCAGTTATCGGGTTACCACTACCAAACAACCAATTCAAGGAAAACTCAGCATTGGAGTTTATCTTTCTGATAAATGCAAATTTGAATTGATGATCTCTATTAAATCTAAATTCAAATGGTCTACCACCATTCAACTCCTCAAAGGTCCTCATGGACTTAGAGTATGTATAATTGGCTTGCCAAACACTTTGACCAACCGTTTTACTGATATTCGCTTCAAAGCCATATGCCTCTCCACTTCCTACAGGTATCGCCGACTGCCAATCTGTACCTTCATTAATATCTAAGAATGCTCCTTCTTGAATACCAACAATATTCTCAAATTGCTTAAAGTACCCTTCTACATCCAATGAATATCCATTACCTATATTTACGCCAAGTCCAGCATTATAAATATTAGCTTGTTCTGGTTTCAATTGATCGCTAGATGGTATCCACACATCGATAGGTATACCGAGTCCTGTATTACTTATGAGGTGGAGGTATTGATTGGTTCTTGAATACCCCATTTTCGCAAACAATTTTTTCCAAGTGTATAGTAGGCCTGCTCTTGGTTGAATGGATGTATAAACATTACTATTCGTTTGAATAGCATTCGCATGTACTCCTACGTTTACTTTAAAATGCTCATTAATATTAATCTCATCTTCTACATAGGCTGATAGTTCATTACCTGTAAGTTGAGGTTCTTTGAGCAACGCCTCTACTATCCTCTTAGTCACTGGGTCACGTCCCTCTACGATCTGATCGCCTTCATTAAAAGTGATAAGTCCTGGAGAAAAATCGTGTCTTACTGCATGAATCCCAGTTCGAACAATGTGATTGGCGTTAGGGATATAATCAATATCTAATTTTACACCAAAGTCCTGAATTTTTGATTCATAAAGACCGGCGCTGTAAAAGATATTTTCATTTACATCAGTTTCTATTATTCTATTGTAAGTAAATGAGTTGTAGTCATAATTACTAAAATACACTGATGTCTTGGCAAATAGGTTTTGTGACAATTTAGAATTCAACCTTAATAAGGCTACGTTATTGCCACCGTCCCACTCATCAGACTTGAGCTCCTCATTGGTAAGTGCTCCTTGTGACGATGTAGAAGTCACATTATTTCCAAATACATCGGCTCCTCGATAGTAACTCATTATCAATCGATGCTTGTCATTAAGTTTTAGATTGATCTTCCCGTTAAAATCATAATAATAGTAAGAAGCTTGGCCCGTCCTAGCGTTTATATCATTGATATACTCTGTAATGTTTTTAATAAACGGATCAACTATAGTCCTTCTAAAAGAGACGATATAAGAACTTGCATCTTTAGATATTGGTCCTTCTAGCGTTGCATTTAACGCTACAACGCCTACACTTATATTTCCTGCCGCTTTCTGGAGGTTACCATCCTTGGTACGTACGTCCATTATTGACGAAAGTCTACCACCGAATCTCGCTGGCATACTACCTTTTAAAATCTCTGCACTTTTGATGATATTAGGATTATAAACTGAAAACAATCCAAAGGCGTGCCCAGTATTATATACAGGTACACCATCAAGAAGCATTAAATTTTGATCCGAAGATCCACCTCTTACATTCAACCCACCGAAACCATCAGCTCCAGTGGTTACTCCCGAAGACAAATGAGCTAACCTCAATACATCAGGCTCACCTCCTAAAGCAGCTATAGATCTAATCCTATCTACTGGCAGTCTATCCGTTGAACTTATTTTTTCAGAAGGTATGTCTAAAGCTCTATCCACTATCAATACCTCATTGAGACTTGCCTGTGGTTTAAGGCCAACTGTAATCACAGTGTCCTTAACTAATCTTATTTCTTTTATACTTTTATCATACCCTAGGTAAGTAGCATATATTCTTTTTAACCCATTAGGCAACTTGAGACTAAAAAATCCATATTCATTGGCTTCTGTACCGAGACTCCGGTCATACAAATAAATGCTTGCATATGGCAAAGGCTCACCTGACTCTCTGTCTACTATTTTACCACTTATTGTCAGAAATTCTGGAGCAAACTTGTATTCATCTTTAATTATAACAAGCTGATTACCCACTAACTTGTAGGTAAGACTTGTATCATTTAATATATCGTTGAGAATACCGCCTATGCTTTTGTTTAAGGCATATATGGTAAATGTTTCTGTGACTGGAATTAGCTCTGAGGAGAATGCTATATTGATATCTCCGATGTCACTTAGAGCTATTAAGATATCGTCTAATTTCTCATCTACTGCCTTATATGTTACCTTGATCTCATCAGGCCGTGTTTGCGATTGCATCGACACAGAAGTAGATAAAAGAAAGAAGGTTACAAATAATCTTAATAACATAGTTGTAATCAATGGATTAGACTAGAACCAAAGCCATGCCAAAGTCGCGCAAAGATAACTAAATGACGATGAGTTAATGTTAAAGTGCAAAAAAAAATCTCGTACTTCGAAAAGCACGAGATTCCATTTATTCTATTGTATAACTTTCGTTATGAACAACTTAAACCAATAATCCTTACTTTTTTGTTGTCATCAACCATTCTATATTCTAATCCTGATGTATCTTTTAGTAAATCTAAAATCACATTTAGCTCAGGGTTTTTGATATTAGTAATCGTAATCGGTGGACAAGTAGCAGCGTTTGCTTCTATTGTCACATTACTAAATTCGAACTGAACATTGAAGTAATCAGATAACTCTTCAAATACTTTCGGTAAACTTGACTTAATAAATCTCAAATTACCATTTTTCCAATTGAAAGCAGCACTAGACTCAACACTTGATCTAGCGAACTTATTATTATCAAATACAAGTTTTTCACCTGCTTTAAATAACTCACGTTTATCACCATTAGTAAATGCTACTAGCCCCTCCTCTACTTCAAGTACTACTTTAGACCCTACACTAGATAAGTTAAATGCTGTACCTAAAACTTCGATAGAACCATTATCAGTATTAATGATAAAGGGTTTTTGTTCGTTTCTCTCGATATCAAAATATGCTTTACCTTTTAAAGTAGTCGTTCTTGTATTTGAACCAAAGTCGCTAGCTACATCTAAAGAAGATCCTTCTGCCAATACAATTTTACTTCTATCTTCTAAGGATACCTCTAACTTTTCATTAGCTGATGCAAAATACTGCGCAGACGGCGCAGGACTATTAAATACGAACATTGACATCAAACCTACAACTACACATGCAGTCATCCCATACACCCATTTCCTAGGTATAAACGATATAACCTTTGCTTGTTTGGCACTTGTATTATCAACTACTTTGGCATCAATACTATCTTTATCCAATTTAAATTTATTGAATGCAGAACTTGCATTGAAATCAAATTTTGGTTCGAATTTTTCAGATTGCTCCCAGGCAAAACCAATTTCTGACTCAAAATCTAAGTGATCAGAGTCTTCTTTAAGCCATCCCTTGTGCTCATCTAACTCACTGCTACTGAGTCCCTCAGTAAGCTTCTTGTGAATTCTTGATATGTGTTTTAACTCCTTCATTTTATTAATCTCTATAATTATGACACGGTTTAGTGACCATGCCCCCTATCTTACGTCCTGATTTAATTTATTATATCTCGCTAGCGATAATCTCACCACCTTCAAAGCTTTAGAAATTTGATTTTCTACAGTCTTTACAGATATGCTCAACTCTGCAGCAATCTCCTTGTAAGACATTGATTCAAATCTACTCATTGAGAACACGATTCTACACTTTTCTGGTAGATTACTAACGGATTCATTGATAACATCTTGTAACTCTGCCACTTCTAGTTTTTCGTGAGAGTCATCATCATCGATAAACCTATCTTTTATATGCTCGTCATCGGTAAACTTCATTTTCTGATTACGAATATGATTCAACGATTTATTAATAGCTGCTCTTCTCAGGTAAGCTTTTAAAGATATCTGTATATCCAGAGTTTCTCTCTTACGCCAGATTTCATAATATACCTCCTGCACTATATCTTCTACGGTATTGCCATCGCCCAGCACCTTATATACTGCGTGGCATAGATACCTATAGTACTGGTCATACATGTACTTCATGCCTGACTCATCACCATTTTTAATTAATAAGAGTACTTCTTGATCTTTCTCCATATTTACAACGCATCTTACATATATATAACAATTCCTTGTAAGGCTCCTCTATTTTGTAGATACTAGACAAAATAGATAAGTTGCTTTAATTAAAAAATAATTAAGCAAATCGTGTTTAAAAGTAGTTTAGAAGGTTGTTGTTCCTAACAAATGTAAACAAATTTACATTTGTTTTATAACTTAAATTTATTGAAACCCGTTATTTTAATACCACTATCAATTGATTTTGTCTATTTCTAAGAATATTCTAGTAATTTTATTCTACAGTATTTCTAAAAAATTGAAAAATCAAAGATGAAAATTTATTCAACCTTATTTATTCTATCCATATTATTGGTATTCTCTTGTAAGCCAGCGACAGAAAATAGCAAAGAAAAAACGGTAGAGGTCCCTACACCTACAAAATATACTTTGACACCATTTGCTCCATCAAAAGAATTTAATGATGCTGGTATCTCTGGTATTACAATCAATGAAGGAACATTTGATATCCAAGTAGAAGGAGACTCTTATGTATTAGGTCAGCAAACTACTGATGCATCAGCAAAGATGTGTGCCAACTCAGCAAAAGGACAACACGTACATGTCATAATAGATGACAACCCATATATGGCAAAATATGAATCTAACTTTGATTTTGAAATTGCAGATGGTGATCATTACTTCCTTAGTTTCTTGTCTAGGTCATATCACGAGAGTATTAAAACAGATAAAGCTAGAGTAGCATTCAAAGGAACATTTGAGGCGAATACACTTAAGGAAACAACTAACATCGCTGACCCAATGTTATTTTACAGTAGACCCAAAGGTACTTACGTAGGTGAAGACACTAAAAAAGTGATGCTTGATTTCTACTTACTTAATACATCACTAGGAAACGATACAAAGGTAAAAGTGGATATTAATGGTGAAATTCATACTGTTGATAGCTGGCAACCATACTATATCACAGGTTTAGGAATGGGAGAAAACAAAATTGAATTGACATTGATAGATGCTCAAGGAAAGGCCATCGACAGCCCATTAAACCCAGTAACCAGAACATTTACTTTAAAGAAAAATGCAGAAGCTCAAATGTAATTGAGAATTTCAAATTAAAAACGATCCAAAATATTGTTTTTGTAAGAATGATAAATTACATTTGCGATCGCTTTAAAAATGGTGGTTGTAGCTCAGTTGGTTAGAGCATCGGTTTGTGGTACCGAGGGTCGCGGGTTCGAATCCCGTCTTCCACCCTTTAAGGGATGATTCGTAAGAATTGTCCCTTTTTTT
>CALDEO010000042.1 GCA_937942465.1 uncultured Saprospiraceae bacterium | reverse complement strand
AATTGTTAATCAACGATCAGTGCTACACGATCTAGCTTCGCTCCTTGAAGTTTGTAACTTCAAGCTAATATTAATTAAATCGTATTAAATTAGTGCATGTTAAATATGAGGTGGATACAACATATCCAATCAGTGTGGCACATACTTTTTAACTTTTACGACGGTGGGTTGGGTTGATAGATTTAGCTAATGAAGAAGGTTATGTTTTTTGTATGATTTGGATTAATATTAATGCGGAGTTGATGTCGCTCGCAAGCGAGTATCACTAAGTATGAAAGGATTAAATTAATCCACGTAACTTAATCTACAATAAGCGCCTCTCGATCTAGCTCTTGTTGTCTCATATTCTGTGGTAACTCTCGATAGTCGTACTGCTGATTACGCAATTGTGGGGTATATCCTGCTTCTGTGATTGCTTCTTGGATCCCATCTGCTGTAAATCTGAATGCTGCTCCAGCAGCTGATACTACATTCTCTTCTATCATGATACTACCGAAGTCATTCGCTCCAGCGTGGAGGCATACTTGAGCCACTTTTTTACCTACGGTCAGCCATGATGCTTGTATATTGACAACATTAGGTAGCATGATCCGACTCATTGCGATCATACGTACGTACTCGTCTCCAGTACATGTATTTCTTGCTCGTTTTATTTTTTTGAGTATCGTGTCTTCATCCATAAATGGCCATGGTATGAATGCTAAGAAACCTTTGGCACCTTCTGGTTTTCGCTCTTGCACTTCTCTTAATCTTACAAAGTGTTCCATCCGTTCTTCATTGGTCTCTATATGACCAAACATCATTGTTGCAGATGTAGTCAAGTCCACTTTGTGAGCTGCTTCCATCACATCGAGCCATTCTTGACCACCACACTTTCCTTTTGAGATCAATCTACGTACTCTATCATTCAAGATCTCGGCACCAGCACCCGGTAGTGAGTCAAGGCCTGCCTCTTTTAATGCAGTCAATACTTCTATATGCGTACTCTGTTCTAGTTTGGTGATATGTGCTATCTCAGGTGGTCCTAGTGCATGTAGTTTGAGATTAGGGTAGAGAGACTTTAACTCACTGAAGAGCTTACAGTAATATTCCAATCCTAAGTCTGGGTGATGACCGCCTTGTAGTAGGAGTTGCTCACCTCCCAGTTCGAATGTTTCTTCGATCTTTTTTTTATACTCTTCGATCGTGGTTACGTATGCTTCTTCGTGCCCTGGTCGTCTGTAGAAGTTACAAAACTTACAATTGGCGATACATACATTGGTCGTGTTGCTATTTCGATCTATGATCCAAGTCACCGTATTGTTGGGTACGTGGTATTGTCTGATGGCATTACCTACGTACATTAAGTCTGTAGTGGATGCCTCTTCAAATAATAATACTCCCTCTTCTATAGAAAGGAACTCTCTTCGTATGGCTTTCGCCAATAATTCTTGGATTCTTGCTTCGTTTGTCATAGTCTGTCTATTACGAAAGTAACAATAATATATGCGGAGTGTTGACAGCAATGGGCATAAATGCTGGCAGGTGCTATTAATAATTGTAAAGTCTAGAGATTTTATCTATATTTGCAGCAGATTAGGATGAAGAGGGAGCATTAGTTCCCTCTTTTTATTTTATAAAAACTCGTATTTGGATTCGAATCAATTACATACCATTGTTACCAACGCGATCAAAGAATTAGAATTTGATGATTGCTATGTTGTAGAGATCGTTATGTCGTCTAATAAATTTGAAGTATTTTTAGATAGTACAGACGGTGTTACTTTTGCTAAATGTAGAAGAATAAGCAGAATGGTGGAGGAGCATACAGATGCTGATCCTCAAATACCTGAACAATATACACTAGATGTATCGTCAGCAGGTATCGGTCGACCTCTTAAGTTGGTAAGACAATACATTAAAAACATTGGTAGAGATATCGCAATAAAAACTATTGACGGTGACAAATTTCTAGGAGTGATGCTTAGCGCAAATGAAGATGAAGTTGTCTTAGAAGTATTGAAAGATCCAAAGAGTAAAAAGAAAGTTAAAGAAACTGAAAAAATAACTATAGCTATGAATAACATTAGTCAATCAAAGATCAAAGTAAGATTTTAAAAATTTATACCTATGAATTTAGTAGAATCGTTTTCGGAATTTAAAGCCGGAAAAAATATTGACAGACCTACTATGGTCAGAGTTTTGGAAGATGTTTTCAGAACCCTCATCAAGAAGAAGTTTATCAATGATGAAAACTTTGACGTTATCGTCAATACTCAGAATGGTGATCTTGAGATGTGGAGAGTACGAGAGATTGTATCCGACGGTGAGGTTACCGACGAGATGAGTCAGATTTCATACTCAGAAGCACAAGCTATTGATGAAGATTATGAAGTAGGTGAGGAATGTTATGAACAGTTAGGTCTTGAAGATTTTGGTCGAAGAGCTATTATGGCTGCAAGACAGACATTGATCTCAAGAATAATGGAACTCGAAAAAGACGAGATCTATAAGAGATATGTTGACAGAGTAGGAGATATCGTATTAGGTGAAGTACACCAAATACTTAAAAGAGAAATGCTCATCCTTGATGAAGCAACCGGTAATGAACTAGTACTCCCTAGAAACGAAATGATCAAAGGAGATTATTTCCGTAAAGGAGATATGGTAAGAGGAGTTATACATAGCGTAGAGATGCGTAATAATAATCCTGCAATTATCATTTCTAGGACAGCAAGTGGATTTTTGGAGAAACTTTTGGAACAAGAGGTGCCAGAAATCGAAGATGGCTTGATTACTGTAAAGAAGATAGTAAGAATCCCTGGCGATAGAGCAAAAGTAGCTGTAGAGTCATATGATGATCGTATCGATCCTGTAGGTGCCTGTGTAGGTATGAAGGGATCTAGAATACATGGTATCGTAAGAGAATTGAAGAATGAAAATATTGATATCGTAAACTATACGAGCAATAATATATTGTTTATTCAGAGATCTCTGACACCAGCTAAGATCACTAATATCGAATTGGATTTAGAAAACATGAAAGCTTCTGTTTTCTTAAAGCCAGATCAAGTATCTTTGGCTATCGGTAAAGGTGGAACGAACATTAAGCTTGCAAGTAAGCTCACAGGTTTTGAAATAGATGTGTACAGAGAGAGTGACCAACTAGCAGTTGAAGATGTAGATTTAGATGAATTTGCAGATGAAATCGAAGAGTGGGTTATCGATGAGTTTAAGAAAATTGGTTGCGATACCGCTAGAAGTGTTCTAGACTTAAGCAAACAAGAACTTGCCAGAAGAACTGACTTAGAAGAAGAAACTATACAAGAAGTACTGAAAATATTAGAAGCAGAATTCGAAGATGAAGCCTAATTTCAGTATTTATTAATACCTTAGGAATAATATTTAAAAAGATAGATGGCACAAAGATTAGTCAAAATTGCTAAAGAATTGAATGTCGGAACTTCCACAATAGTGGAGTACCTGGCAAAAGGTGGTCATGTTATAGAAAACAAACCAACTGCCAAAGTATCCGACGACATGTACGAATTGCTACTAAAGGAATTTAGTAATTCTATGGCTGTCAAAGAAAAGGCCAACTCTATCGTGATAGGTACACGTAAGGAAGAGGCTGCGCCACTCCCACTTGAACCAATCAAACCTATAGTACCAATACCACCTGCACCAGCCCCTATCGTGGAGGTTGTAAAGGAAGTACCTAAGGTAGAAGAGCCAGTAGTAGAGGTGAAAACACCTGAACCTGTCGAAGCTCCTAAAGTAGAGGTAGTAGAAGAAGTAAAAGAAGAGACTCCAGCACCAGAAGTTAAAATAGAAGAGACTCCAGAGTCTACAACTATCGAAACAACAAAGGCAGAAGCTCCAAAACTTAAGGTTGTAGGTAAAATAGATCTTTCTTCTAAAAAATCTACTCCAAAGAAGGAAAAAGTAGTAGAAAAGAAAGCTAGTCCTAAACCAGAAGCAAGTAGTCCATCTAGCGATAATAAAGCAGCAGCACCGAAAGCGGCAGAGCCGAAAAAAGTAGAAGCTGTAAAAGCTCCTGAAGCTGAAGCCAAAAAAGATCCTGAAGCAACTCCATCTACTGGTCCAGTAACAATGGCTAGAGCTAAAGCCCCTCAATTGAAAGGGCTTAAGATAATGGGTAAGATCGATGCATCTAAACTTGCTAAGATCAATAAAACGCCAAGCAAGGATAAGGCTAAAACTGACGACGATAACAAACGTAAAAAACGTAAGCGTAAGAAGGTCTCTCCAGCAGGTAATACATCCAGTACAGCATCGAGAGGTGGTGGTGGTGTAGGTAGACCAGTACGTGGTAGAGGCGGTTCTTCCAGATCATCAAATAGAGACGAGGTAAAAGAAGTTTCTAAAAAAGAGATAGAAGAGAAGATCAAAGCAACTATGGCCAGAATATCTGGTGGTGGTCGTAATAAGCGTCAAAAGATCCGTAGAGATAATAGAGACGAAAAAAGAGAAAAGCAAGAACAGAAAGAACAAGAAGTAGACACGAGTTCATTAAAGTTAACTGAGTTTGTCTCAGTATCTGAGTTAGCCGGTCTACTTGATGTGCCAGTAACGGAGGTCATCATGACCTGCATGAATCTAGGTGTGATCGTATCGATCAACCAGAGATTGGATGCAGAGATCATAGAACTTGTAGCTGGAGAGTTTGATAGAGAAGTAGAATTTATTAGTGCTGAGGCAGTAGAGGATCAAGAAGAAGAGATCATCGACGATCCTGCAGACCTAGAACCAAGATCACCGATCGTAACTGTAATGGGTCACGTAGATCATGGTAAGACTTCTCTACTAGATTATATTCGAGATGCAAAAGTAGCTGATGGTGAGGCCGGTGGTATCACACAGCATATCGGAGCATACGAAGTACGTGTAGGAGAAGATAAGAAGAAAATAACATTCTTAGATACACCGGGTCACGAAGCCTTTACTGCCATGAGAGCAAGGGGAGCTAAAGTAACCGATATCGTAATAATCATTGTTGCGGCAGATGATGAAATCATGCCACAGACGAAGGAAGCAATCAGTCATGCTCAAGCAGCGGGAGTACCGATTGTATTCGCTATCAACAAGATTGATAAGGATGGTGCTCAACCAGAAAGAATCAAGCAACAACTTGCAGAACACAATATGTTGATTGAGGAGTGGGGAGGTACATACCAATCACAAGATATATCAGCCAAAACGGGTGAAAATATAGAAGAACTACTTGAAAAAGTAGCATTGCAAGCAGAAATGCTAGAGCTTAAAGCGAATCCTAACAGACAAGCATTAGGTGCAGTACTTGAAGCATCCTTGGATAAAGGACGTGGATATGTGACAAAAATGTTAGTACAGAATGGTACTCTTAAGATAGGAGATTCTGTAGTAGCAGGTGAGCACTCTGGTAAGGTTAAGGCCATGTTTAATGAAAAAGGTAAACGTATCAAAAAGGCCGGACCATCTGCACCTGTTCTATTATTAGGATTGAGTGGAGCACCTCAAGCAGGTGAGAAGTTTAAGGTTGTAGATTCTGAACAAGAGTCTAGACAATTGGCTTCTAAGAGGGCTCAGATCTCTAGAGAACAAACAAACAGAGCAAGCAAGCGTATTTCTCTTGATGAGATTGGTAGAAGATTGTCTCTAGGTACATTTAAAGAGTTGAACTTGATAATCAAGGGTGACGTGGATGGATCTGTAGAAGCTTTAGCAGATTCACTAATCAAGATGAGTATCGAGACTGTACAAGTTAACGTTCTACATAAGGCTGTAGGTCAGATTGTAGAATCGGATATTCTATTAGCATCAGCATCTGATGCAATCGTAATAGGTTTCCAAGTAAGACCATCGTCTAATGCGAGACAACTTGCAGAGAGAGAAGGTGTACAGATCAAGACATACTCAATAATTTATGAAGCAATCGATGAGCTGAAATTGGCTATCGAAGGTATGCTAGAGCCTACTAAAGAAGAAAAGATTGTTGCTCAAGTTAAAGTCAGAGAAACATTCAAAATTAGTAAAATCGGAACGATCGCCGGTGCATATGTTGATGAAGGAAAGATTACAAGAAATACAATGATCAGAGTGATCAGAGATGGTATTGTAGTATTCCCGATGAAAGAAGGTGCAATCGGAGAGTTAAGTTCGTTGAAGCGATTTAAAGATGACGTTAAAGAAGTCAAGTTTGGTTTCGAATGTGGTCTTACTATTAAGGGTTTCAATGACTTGAAAGTAGATGACGTTATCGAAGGATACGAGATAGTAGAAGTTAAGCAACGGTTGAAGTAAGTAATTACAATTGACTAAAAAGAAGCTTAAAGAGTTTTTAGATACACAATACGTACGGTATAATCAGTCGTCGTTTATAGACGATGATCCGATATCAATACCGTACCAATACCATAAAAAACAAGATATAGAGATCGC
>CALDEO010000041.1 GCA_937942465.1 uncultured Saprospiraceae bacterium | reverse complement strand
TCGTATGGCTGTAATGATGAAGTATGCCAACAGATAATTAAAGATTCAGAAATAAGAGTGAGACCTAGCTCTCGCCCAGAGGCTTATGCAGAGATTACTAGAGTAGGTGATCCAGGCGTATGTGGTGCACCTTCAGTTATAGACGTATTGATGTATGCAGTCAATAGAAGTACAACTACTGCAGTACAAGATTCAGCATTGGGTTTGTTTACTGACCTTACATTAGGATTTGAGACATGTGAAAAAACGTCTTTAGATATTACTAAAGTTACCATCGGTACTACGGAGTTGACACCAGATCAATTCAATTGGGTCAATGATGATTTGATTATAGACTTTACTAGTTTGACAGCAGATCCTGATGGTGACGGTGGGTTGACGGATGCCGATAATGATGGTTTTTTTGATGACTTACCGGGTGACCAACAATTAGAACTATCCTTCGAATTAAGTTTCGTCTGTGAATTGCCTGCTGATCCTACTTCATTAGCTTGTTCTAGTGTTGACTGTTCTTTCTCTAAGTTTTATGTAACTGCTAAGCGAGACTGCGGTCAAGCTTTTACATTCTTACCAGAAATCGAAGAGTTTGATATTGTTAATGGATCTACATATGTAGAATTATTAGGTCAAGACCAGATCAATACATCTACTATAGGTTATAATTTTGGTACTGTGGGTAACAATAACAACTGTACCCCTAGGGCCTCTCAATTTAAGGATGTTGAGTTTTGTTACACTTATACAAGAGAGAATGTAAGTCCATGTCCTGATGCTAATACATCAAATGAACTACAAGTGGTTTTTGAAGGTAGCCCACTTATTGTTCAAGATGTAGAATTTGTAACAGGCTCTGGATCAATAACTGTTGATGGTACAACAGTACAGACTGGATTAGATGGTTCTTTCACTACAATAGATATGAGTACAAGGGTATTGTCTATCCCATTTGGAGATATCGCTGTAGATCAGGTAGTTTGTTACAAATATCAATTAGAAGCGGATACTGCTTCATGTTCTCCTGCCGTATATATGGTAGGTACACATCAAGTTATAGAGACTTGTACTACTGCCGATTGTTCGTGTCAGACTGTCAAGGCTTGCGAGTCTACGTTATTTAGATCTGATCCGGCCGATTGTGGTTGTACCTGTGATATATCTAGTGGGGGCATTACTACTAGATGGAATGCTGGATATACTGATGCAACAGCAAGTACTCAATTAGATAGAGAAGATATACCTGCAATAGATAGAAACAGATTTTTACCATGCGATACGATGTATTACAAGGGATGGATGGCTCTTAATTCTGAGCAAGCAGTTGGTGAGTTATACCAATGGTATTTCCAAGTTAATATAAATTCTTTATCAACCAAAGGGTGGAGTACTTTAGGCACCGAGTTAGCTATTGATGGCTCTAAGAGTACAATGACCGGAATGTTTGTATCTAAAGCTGGTGGCAATGGAAATAGACAGTTAGTAAATTTCAACGATTACGCAGGTTGTGTCAATAAACCATCAGAAGGTGGTAACTCCGGTATGTACGTATATGGTGCCAATACTCCTTGGGGCGATGATATTAGACATGCAGGGTTTTGTAATAGTTCTTATGAACACCATGATGGCTCATTGATTGGATTTACTATGTATAATTTTGACAAGCTTGAAGATTGTCGAGGAACAGAAGTTTCCTCCTGGCAAGAGAGTAACTGTATAGATGAATTTAAGGCAGATTTTAATATAGCAATAGGAGATACGATCTATATGGATTGGTTGCTTCCTCTGATGAAAAATCCCAAAGCTGCTGCTCAAAAAGCACTAGATCCAACTTTTACATTTGACCCACCTTCTATGAACAACGTAGCAGCTGGTAACTTCATTGATCCATTCGACTCTGATTGTTTAGTAGGATTAAGTAATTGTAGAGAAAATACACCATTTACTACATTCTGCCCAACAGAGTTGGCTGCAGTTTCATCTATCAATATTGATGATTGTGGTGGCGATGTATCACATACTTTTAATGTTGTTAATCCAACTCCAACAGGTTGGTATAGCTCAGAATATAGACCCCACTTTACATTAGAAGATGTAAGAGTGCCTATATATGCACCTACCATGTACTGTGGTAATGCAATACTCACAACTAAAGGCGGAGTCCAATACCCACTAGTTGTTAAAGAATACGAAAATCATAACTGCGCTACGGTTGCTGGACAAGAGTATTGCTCTGTTGCCAGTGGCAATGTAGGATACTTAACTTTCGATTTAGAAGACAATGGTTATCCTGGGCTTGGAGTAGGGCTTAATGGATTCGTTGATGAGTTTACGATTACGTATGACTTATGTAAGTTATGTCCATCTCCAATAGTAGGATTGTCAGAGTACCAAATAGAATATGACTATCGTACATGCGATGTACCTAATGCGGCTTGTTATGTTTGTAATCAAAGTGCAACAGGTACAAGTAATGAATTTCCTCAAGTATGTGATAATGACGACCCGAATAAAATTGGGAGAGGAGTTAGTTATTTGTCAGGACTTAATCTAGAGAGTATCTATCGCTCTGACAATGTAATTGCAGAGGATGCACCTACAACAGATAATAGTAAAGGATTCGGTCCATTGACTCAACAACAAGAAAAAAATCTTATTTCTAGTGGGACAACCTCGGTAAGCGAAGAGACTAATAAATATACAATCTGTGCTGACAATACAGATCCGACTAAAGAATTACATCAAGGGATACAAGCGAGTATTACCTTGTCCAATAGTATTACTTTATCTAATATCTATGATGCCAGTGGCAACCCATTAAGCAGTGCAGATATTACCTTGGTTTCGAGCTCATCGGAGTCTTCGACATATTCATTTAATCTACCAGATCTTAATACTCCAGGAGTGGTCCAGTGTACTGAGTTTACAATAGGTACTACTCTTTTATTCTGTCCAGAGTTGCCAACCACTGCAGATGTTTGCGTGACGGTTAGTTCTGGTTGTATGGATCCTGCAGTACAAGCAGCATTACTCGGTGGTGCTAGTGGTTGCAATAGCATACAGACTTGCTATCAATATGTTACTGAAGAAGCAGGTATCCAAGCAGACTTTATATCTCCGAAAGAGGGTGATGTATTCGAATTGTGCCAACCAATACCGATCGCAGTACTAGTGAAAAATGTAAAAGTTGCTACCGTTACTGATTTAGAAATCGATATCGATATTCCGATAGTAGGAGCAACGATTGATATGAATAG
>CALDEO010000040.1 GCA_937942465.1 uncultured Saprospiraceae bacterium | reverse complement strand
ATTTGAAATCGGTAAATACCATTTCAATTACCCGTTGAGAATACTGACGTATACTTCTGGTGACGAAAAATCACAAGATAAGTTATCTCCAAAGGAAGCGCATTTGCTTAGGTTATTCTGTTTACACAAAAACAATGTACTTGAGAGATCTGTAGCCTTGACTAAAATATGGGGAGAGGATAACTACTTTACAGCAAGAAGTATGGATGTATTCGTAACGAAACTTAGAAAGTACTTAAGCAAGGATACAAATCTAGAAATAGTAAATATTCATGGAAATGGATTTAGACTACTAGATAAAGTAACTGCCGAATCATAATAAAAGACACTCTAGACTTTTAAAAGAAAAAAGCACCTCATAAATGTAATACATTTATGAGGTGCTTTTTATTTATTGGGTCTTTACTAAATCAACTAACAAGTTGTAGGTAGCAAACCCTGCTAGATGAAGTGCTTGAGCATGATTACCTCTTTTTCACCTAAGTGACGATTCCAGCCACGAGGCAAGTCTTTCTTGGTAAGTCCACCATAGTATACTCTATCTAGTTTTTCGACACTATAGCCTAGGTGTTCGAATATCCTACGTACAATTCTATTTTTACCAATATGAATCTCGATACCTACCACATTTTCGGGCTGCTTGTGTACATAGCTCACTTTATCTACTTCAACCAGTCCATCCTCCAATTCTAAGCCTTTTGCTATTTTATCAATATCAGACTGCGGTACATCTTTGTCAAGAGTCACTTCATATATCTTCTTGACTTTATGACTTGGGTGAGATAGCTTCTTGGCTAAATCTCCATCATTAGTCAATAAAAGCAAGCCTGTTGTATTTCTATCCAATCTACCGACTGGGTATATTCTTTCTTTTATTCTTTCACCACGTAGTATATCTAGTACTGTCTGTCTTCCTCTTTCGTCAGATAATGTAGTTACTACGTTCTTAGGTTTATTGAGTAGTAGGTATACTTTACGTTCTTCGATGTTGATGACTTTATCTTCATACATGACGACATCTTCCTCGCCCACTTCAGTTGCAGGGTTGATATGTACTTCACCATTCAATTTTATCTTACCATCTTTAACTAAGTCAGCAGCTTTCCTTCTAGAGCAGACTCCTGAGTGAGCGATGTATTTATTTAATTTCATCTAGACGTATTTGGATAAAGTAAGGTAATTTTTAAAAGATCATTAGACTACAGTCTAATACTAGAAAGGCGACTCTTCCTCTTGCTCGTTCATACGAGATGGTCGCGTGATGATACCACCACCAAACGGGTCGTCTGATCCGAAACTCAAATCATCGCTATCATCTGGTTCTGTAAACTTAACAAAATGCGGGATAAATTTAAGATATACACTTCCTAGAGATCCATTCCTGTGCTTGGCTATGATGATCTCTGCCTGATCCTTAGGTATGTCAAAATCTTCACCACTCAACTCATAGTAATCGGGTCTGTAGATAAATGTAACGATATCGGCATCTTGCTCGATCGCTCCTGATTCTCTCAAATCCGATAGTTGCGGTTTCTTATCTCCTCCCCTTGTCTCTACGGCTCTACTCAGCTGCGATAGTGCTATCACAGGTACGTTGAGCTCCTTGGCCATACCCTTGAGGGCTCTAGAGATACTTGATATCTCCTGCTCTCGACTACCGTTGGATTGGTTAGGTGCTCCGGCCATCAATTGTAGGTAATCAATGATGATCAACTGTATATTATGATTCTGTTTAAGTCTTCTCGATTTTGCCCGAAGTTCGAATATATTCAAGGCAGGTGTATCATCGACGAATATCGGTAGCTCTGCGAGCCTAGTTACACTATCGTGCAATTGACCAAATTCATCTTCATTCATCTGACCATTACGGAGCAGTCTACTATTAAGCGATGCATCCATCGATATAAGACGTTGCACGAGTTGTGCATTGGCCATCTCCAAAGAAAATATAGCAACACCTTGTCCATGCTCTGCGGCATTCTTGGCTAGGGACAGCGTGAATGCCGTCTTACCCATACCCGGACGTGCCGCAATAATGATTAAATCTGATGGTTGCCAGCCGTTGGTGATTTTATTGAGCTCGGCAAATCCAGTAGTGACTCCTGTCAGATCATCACCTTTATTACGCATCTCATCGATCATCTTCTGTACCTTGACGGCTACAGCACCGACCGCTTCGTATCCAGTATTCAAGTTAGAATCTGTAATATCATATAGTCCTCTCTCTGCTTCATCTAGCAGCTCCAATACATCTTTGGCATCTTCATAAGAGTCTTTGATCACTTTCGTGGAAACACGTATCAACTCTCGTTGTATATACTTCTGTGTGATGATCCTAGAGTGAAATTCTATATTGGCTGCTGAGGCTACTTTGTTAGTAAGGTCGATGAGGTAATTAACACCTCCAACAGTATCTAGCTTTTTAGCTTTCTTGAGTGCCTCATGTACTGTCAATATATCGATAGGCTGCTGTGCATCAAATAAGACAGTCATGACCTCATATATCTCTTGATGTGCCTCTAAGTAGAACGACTCTTTCTTGAGGATCTCGATCACAGAAGGTAGCGCATCTTTATCCAACATCAATGCTCCCAGTACAGCCTCTTCTAGCGGTAGCGCTTGCGGTTGCACACGACCATATACAAGATCATTGGCATCGCCATCTGACCTTGAGGTTTTTTGCAACTTCCCTGATACTGCTTTGAGTGGATTGTTTTGTTCTGCCATTATATGCTTGGATATTATTCGTATTACTAAAAAGTAGAATACAAAGTTAATCCTTACAATCGATGATTAAAAACATTGCCCAACATTCATTTGTGGAAAAAGTGTTAATAAGCTAATCTGTTTGTGAGTAACTCATTTTGATCCTATTTCTAGGAATATCTAACAAGTCGTACAAGTCACCCTGCAATAAACATAGGAAGTCAAAATCATGGTCATTACTAGGACTACGCAACCAATACCTTAGTGAACTATAAAGACGTATAGACATACAAATAAAAAAGCCGAGCAATGAATGTTCACTGCTCGGCTTGTTAGTATCTTGCGATATATTTTTATTACTTATACGTAAGGCTTTGACTAGTTATCACGTCCTACGTTATTGAGCTTTTCAGTGATTTTTTCAAGCAATTCCTTCTGCTTTTCGATTTCTTCATTTTTCACATCTTGATCCATTAGGTTCTTCTCGATGTTTAATTCCGCTTCAGCTATTTTTTCATTTGCTTTAGCGATATCCTTATGATAGCCTTCATTTTTCTTTGTCAACTTTTTAAAGTCCTTATTTAAGTCTTTTAGGTTGTTTTCTTCGTCTTTGATGTCATTCTTGATAACCTCTTTTCTTACCTTGTTTCTATAGTCGGTCATAAACACCTCTACACCGGCTGCTTCTGATGGGATATCGTCTGATGATACAAACGAAGTACCATTGTCAACCCAAAGAGTCATGATAGACATATCCTTTCTTTCTTCTATTTTGGCATATAGATTGACCATACCTCCTGTTTCGATAGCAGGTACCCTTGTCTGTGTTACGTAATATTCCTTAGCCTTTTTATTTTTTTCAACTTTGCCATAATCCTTAAGGTATTCTTTAAGCATCTTCTCAGCGAGCTTCTTATTAGCACCTGGAAGGTCGACTGTAAATGCGTTATTATTACCTAAGCTCATCGTGGCACTTCGTTCAGTAACTTGAGCGAAAACCATACTGTTGAAAAAGATGAGTAGCATGAATGAATAGAAGTATTTCATAATTGTTTTATTTTTAGTTTATACTAAAGAGACCCTAAATCAGTAATAAGTCACAAGAATTGGGGTTTATTGAGGCCTTAAACTTCTGTTAAATATAATCAACTATCTATAAAAAATCAGTCCTACAGTGTGATTAAATCAAATATCTATAGCTCTAATCTATTAAACGGCAACTTTCGTCTTAGTCATCCTACTGCTTTGGGTTGAATCTTATATCTTACATTGTATAAGCAATCTAGACAGATACTATGAGTATACTCTCCCTACAAAATGTAGTCAAACAATACAGTAATCATACTGCGGTTGATCACATTAGTTTTGATATTCCGAAAGGTAGCATTTTTGGCCTTCTAGGACCTAACGGCGCCGGCAAGACTTCACTGATACGAATCATCACAACAATCACAGCTGCTGATAGTGGCACCGTATTGCTAGATGGCGAACCAATAAGTGCATTTCACCCGATGCAGATTGGCTATCTACCTGAAGAAAGAGGGTTATACAAAAAGATGAAAGTCGGTGAGCAACTCTTATATCTAGCTCAATTAAAAGGTCTATCCATATCGGATGCTAAAAAAGCACTAGACTCTTGGTTAGAAAGATTTGGTATTGAAGACTGGTGGGGGAAGAAAGTTGAAGAACTATCTAAAGGAATGCAACAGAAAGTACAATTCATCGCTACTGTGGTACATAACCCCAAGTTGATCATACTGGATGAGCCATTTACAGGATTGGATCCGATCAACACAAATCTGATCAAAGACGAAATCCATAGACTCAACTCTGAAGGGACGAGCATCATATTCTCTACTCATAGGATGGAGCAAGTAGAAGAGATCTGTAAGGATATCGTATTGATCAATCAAGGCAAGAAGATGCTAGAAGGTACGGTCAAAGGAGTCAAAGATCAATACAAAGAGAATATCTACAAGATAGAATTTGACGGTAAACTACCAGAGAGAATGCAAAGCAATGACTTCAAAGTAATATCTGACGATGACGAGTCGATACTCATCAAAGTCAATGATGGATATGACTCCAATACTCTCCTCCGAGAATTGATCAATGGTGGTACCAATATCAAATCGTTTAACGAAGTACTCCCTAGTCTCAATGAAATATTTATCAAACAAGTAGAAAGTAGCTCTCATGAATAAAATATGGCTCATAACTAAACGGGAATATAGCACTCGAGTCAAGAATAAGACGTTCTTACTTACTACATTCCTCGCTCCTATCGGTTTCTTGATTTTCATTGTAGCGCTTGGATTTGTCATGAATCAAGGTTCTGACGATCAAAAAGTGATCTATGTCATGGATGAACAAGATCTCCTAGGCAAGAATATTGAAAGTCGTAAAAACCTAGAATTTGTTTTTACAGACAACGACTTAGCGAGTCTGAAGACTAAGTACGAAGCAAAAGAACTAGACGGTATATTAGAATTAAAAGGAATCACACAAAACGATATCAAGACCTACGACGTCATCTATCATAGTGATGACCAACTTGCTCTTGATGAATCTAAATCCATAGAACGTGATATTCGTAAGAAAGTAAGGAATTACAAGCTCAAGGCACTAGATATAGACACCTCTAAACTCAACTCTCTAGAGACAAATATCAATATCATACCCAATACGATATTTGATGATAAAGAAATCACAGGTATGACCGGTATCGTCGGATCATTGCTGGGTGGTGTAGTCGGATATGCATTATTTTTCATCATCCTGATATATGGTATGCAGGTGATGCGTAGCGTCATGGAAGAGAAAATCAATCGAATCGTAGAGGTGCTGATCTCATCGGTCAAACCATTTGAGTTGATGATGGGTAAGGTCATCGGTGTGGGGCTTGTCGGACTGACACAGATCGGCCTCTGGTCCATCTTGTTTCCGATAATATATATGGTCGCTTTTTCATTTTTTGGAGTAGATGCAGCAGGACCATCATTAAGTGACATCGCCAATAACCCTGATATACCACAAGATGCTATACAAGAAGGGACAGCCAAAATAGCCTTGATCCTCACGGAGATCGGTAATATGAACTGGCTCAAAATACTCCCACTATTAATATTCTACTTCCTGGGAGGATACTTTGCATATGCATCACTATTTGCAGCAGTAGGATCTGCTGTAGGTGAAGACATCAATGAAGCACAATCACTCACGCTACCGATCATGTTACCGCTCGTATTTGCAGTATATATCGGGGTCAGTGCCATCAGTGCTCCTGATAGTTCCATCGTTGTATGGGCATCGATCATACCACTATTG
>CALDEO010000039.1 GCA_937942465.1 uncultured Saprospiraceae bacterium | reverse complement strand
CTGGCGGGAATGCATTAGGAATGGCATGATTAAATAAGACCTTCCAATGTGAGTATCCGAGGGAATGGACTGTGGTAATATAATCTTGTGATCGTACGTACAACATCTCAGCCCTCGCGTATCGCGCAACTTTAGTCCATTGAAACAATGATATGATGGCTATTATAGTCCATATAGATTTATCAGGTATGATTGCAATCAAAACAAGTAACAATAGCAATGTAGGTACTGCTTTAAAAAACTCCAAGACTCTTAAGAGTATAGCATCTACTGGTATAGATATTTGCGTAAAGCTACTAAATCGACCTATAAGATAAATAGCAACCAACCCTACTAAGGCAATGATAAGAGCACTAGGTAATACGAATATATTAAAGTCTATGTCAATCGAATAGAAACTACAATAAGCTCCTATTATCGTAAAAGTAATCGCAATGATAATCGATGGCCACTGCATTTTAAAGCCACTATTGCCAAAGTACCCAGCCAATGATCCCAATATCACACCTACTATCAATGAAATGAGTGTTGAGAAAAACCCAACCTTAAATGCTATTGCGGCACCATTGCATAGACCGGACAATACATCTCTACCTATGATATCGGTACCCAACCAGTGATAACCTGACTCTCCCTGCGACAGTGGGGGCATCAATCCTCCCGTAGCCATATCTATCTCATATGCTGTAGAGCTTAACAAGTAATCTACCTTCCATTGTAAGCCTTGAATGCTGTAATCGCTCAGGCAGAAGCCCAAGTGTAAGCCTAGATCATCTTTAAATAGTATCGGATACGGACCGATCAAGAATGGCTTACATATCGCGACTATAAAGAATAGTAAGATACAGATGATAGCCACCTTACTCAGTGTATCCGTCCAGAAGTATTGCTTAAAGGTGCTAACCTCTTTGCTAGTATTCGATGTGTTATTTGAAGCGCGATGGATCATTGCTTCAATGATATTTTAGGATTGGCCCATACATACAATATATCCCCTATCAAGTAGGAAATCAATGCAATAAACGATGACAACATAATGACTCCATAGACTACCGGCCAGTCAGCCTCAGCGATAGACTGCAACAACAATCTACCCATCCCTGGGATATTAAAGATAATCTCAAGGACTAAAGAACCTGAGATAACGATCGGAATACTGGCAACAACCAAAGTGATAATCGGGATCAAAGCATTGCGCAATGCATGTTGGATCCTGACTTTATTGGATGGCAATCCTTTGGCATAGGCCGTGACTATGTACTCTTGCGACAATTGCGCTTTCATACTTGACTTAACTTGTGCTATATCGTATGCTAGTGAATGCAAACAAAGGCAAAAAATAGGTAAAATAAGATGACCTAAAGAATACCAAATAGTCGTTAATGTAGACTCATAATAGCCAGGATTAATACCAATAGATGGAAATATATTGAGCCACGAGCCGTACTCATCCGTAGTGAAAAATAAAACGAATAAAGTAGCTAACCAAAACGATGGTATCGCGTACAGCAAATACAAACTAGTAGTGATTGTCTTTTCTAGTTTAGAGTTCTTCATAGAAGCGAGCTTGGCACCTAGTGGTATTGCCACCAATCCACTAAGAGCAATCGCGAGTAAAGACATCGTCATTGTCCATGGTAGTGCCTCTTTAATAATCTGCCCGACGGATCGACCATCACGTATGGATTGACCGAAGTCAAACCCTAGCATATTGCTCAACCATACATGATATTGATTATCACATCCATGCCAATATACTTTAGGTATAAATGAACTTGTGGATGCTAATAATCCTGATGTATTTTCAGGATTTATATAAATATTGCCAGATAGCTTTGCCTCAATAGAACTCCACGAATATCCATCTTTAAGCCAGATTGACGCAGTCTCTCTCTGCTCACTGAATGGTAATACATTAAGTGTTGATGGATAGGCTGCTGGAGCTATTGAAAAATAAAAATAGGGCTTATTCTTATTGTATTGTTTTGCAATTTTGATGTACTCTTTTGCGTAAACATCCATGTTGTCTTGATCTACGTAGATACCAGACCGACCAAGCACATTACTCACGATATCCTTATCAGTCACTTGGCTCAATAGGAAGGTTATAGAGCTGATAACCAACAACGTTGGAGCAATGATAACAAGCCTTTTGATGAAATACCAAAACATGATACTTAGTAATTATAAAATCGAATTAGTGAGGATGAATTAATCCTATAGAACCAACTATCTCAGTTAATTTATTTGAGTTTAAATGTATTAGCAAAGTACCCAGGTCTTTTGGGACTTGAGCTCGATTGCAGTCTATCGCTCACAATGATTCGCTCACGTGGAGAGTATAGGAATACGACAGGTTGTTCGTCATAAATAATCTCTTGTAGTTCTAGGTACAATGGCTCTCTCTTAGCAGCATCTGTTGTCTGTCTGATCTCTTCTATAAGCTTATCTGACCTATCTGATCCAAATCCTGAGTCATTCTGTCCATTGGCTACTGCAAGGTCGGTATGCCATCGCGAGTATGGGTCAACAGGCGCAGCATCTTGTGTCGATACTAGTGCCGCCATATCAAAGTTTCGAGGTCGGATTCGTTCTTTGACCATAGGTCTCATTAATATTTCCTCAATATTGATTTTTATACCTGCTTTGATTGCATTTTGTTGTGTGATTAGGGCTACTTTTTTACCTAGTTCAGACCCCGATATCATGATCGTGAGTTCTAGTTCTGTAGACTTACCATCTATCATCTTATCCACTACTCCATTGTCATTGCTATCTGACCATCCACTTGCTTTTAACAATTCTTGGCTTTTGCCAATGTCAAACTTGATGAGGTTTAAGTTTTTGTTGTAATAGGACTTAGACGGATGTATCGGCCCTACCGTTGGTGATGCATTGCCAAATTCGAGATTTTTGATAATCTCGTCCACATCTACAACATAAGCTAATGCTCTTCTTACGTTTTTATCGTCGAGCTTAGGGTTTCTATTATTTAGCAACAGATAATAATATCTCATGATCTGTGGTGATAAAAAATCAAACTCATTGGCATACTTTTCATCATTCTGCAATCCATCAAATCCGACGCTACTGATATTAGGCAGTACATCCAATTTACCAGATTTCAGTAGGCTCAAGGCTGATGTCTCATCTGCTATGATCTGAAATTCTAATCTATTAGCGAAAGCTTGCAAAAAGACATTTTCTGGATATGCCTCACCCCAGTAATCTGCAATTTTATCCAATACCACATACTGGTTGGTCTTCCAGTCTTTAAGTTGGTATGGCCCTGCACCTACTACGATTTCTCGACTGTACTTATTACTATTCATTGCATCAGCAACTACTACTAATGATGAATCCTTAGCTGTAGTATCGGTATACCATTGTTCGTCCTTGAGCTGATCTAGTGTTACATTGAGAAGCGAACTACTAGGGTCATATACATGCGCCGGGTACATCTGTAGTGTAGTTGTTACCTCAGTTGCAAGTATAAACTCTCGACCAACGATGACTTCAAACTTCTTAGTATTACTAGCATCTATATTGATGGCAACAATCTCTTTCACATAATTTCTCCATTTACTTGCTTGTACTCCTGGATGCATAACTGCCTTAACAGTGAATGCATAATCAGCAGCTGTTATCGCTTTGCCATCAGACCATACTGCATCAGGTAATATTTCATATTGATACGAAAGGCCTCCTACATATTTACCTTCTGTTATTTTTACTGGCTTAGGTACCTCCTTCACTAGGATCGGTACAAGTTCTAGATTTATTGGATCATAGTCCGCAATCGGTAAGAAAATATATTGAAATACCTGACGATTGATCGCCCCACTACTAAGCATAGGGTTTAACCTTTCTGGATCTCCCTTGAGACCTATCTTGATACTAAAATCTTCAGTTGTACTTACCGCCTGATCACCTCCGCAAGAGACAAACAATAATGCAATGACAAACCCAAAGAGGGCTTTAGTAAGGTTCGATATATTCATAATCTTCTTTTAGTACGTAATGCCAAAAAAACTTATTAAACAAGATAAGCTTTCTTAACTACCCAACGAAAAATTGACTACTAATAAATGTCTCTATTACCCCTAGAGACAATAAATAAATCATGCTTTTGGCTATTGATCATGAACAAATACTGATCATAAGCACTTACCATAGTACAAAGCAAAGAACAACACATCATGAGTAAGGAAACAATTGTAATAGCTGGCGGTACAGGACTTGTAGGGAGCAGACTTATAGACCTCATAGACACCAACAAATACAAAATCATTATACTTACTCGATCACCAAAAGAAGATCGCGGATCAATAAGCTATGCTAAATGGGATACTAGTACTGGATACATGGATCCCAAAGTCCTAAATGCTGATCACATCATCAATCTAGCAGGAGCTGGTATCGCCGATCAACGCTGGACAGACAAGAGAAAAAAACAACTGATCGATAGCCGAGTAGATACCACCAACCTACTCTACCGAACATTTGATACAAATCACAAAAAACTAAGATCTTACATCGGAGCATCAGCCATTGGCTACTACGGAGATCGTGGTGAAGAGAAACTCATGGAAGCGGCATCTCCCGGCAATGAATTTCTATCAGAATGCTGTGTAATGTGGGAATCTGCTCATCAGCAAATGGAACAAGTAGCTCAATCTACTTCTATCCTAAGAATCGGTATTGTAATGTCAACACTTGGTGGTGCATTCAGTAAGATACACCCTCCGATGAAACTCGGGATGGCCAATTACTTTGGTGATGGAAAACAATACTACTCATGGATACATATAGATGACCTCTGTCATATGATTATGTACAACATAGAAAACCCCGACGGGCATAAAGTATACAATGCAGTAGCACCTCTACCTGATACCAATAAAGACTTCACTAAAAAAATTAAGAAAGGATTGGACTCGTACGCTATTGTTGCGCCAGCACCCGCATTTGCATTAAAGCTCATGCTCGGAGAAATGTCAAAAGTAGTGCTTAATAGTAGTAGAGTATATCCTGAACAGATCCTTAAGACATCATTCGAGTATCGATTTCCGTTGCTAGAGGACGCTGTTCAAGATATTGTTGAAAATGAAATATAGTTTCTACTAAGATTCGAAAACTTCTATTTCTTTATTTTTTAAGATCAAGTCTGTAAACTTACCTTTGAATCGTGTCGCTCGTACCATGTGATTGTCTATCCAATGATAGTTGCCACCTCTAGGTTTATTCATAAGCAGACCGTGATATTTGAATCCTTTTTCAGCAAACCATTTCTCGGAAACTTCTCTATGCTCCTCTGTTCTAGAAGTAAAGAATGTGATAATATGACCTTCGTCGTACCACTTATTTAAAATCTCCAAGGCGTCAGGGTAATGATCACAAGTGGCCATTCTCTCTGGTTCTTCATTAGGAATATCATCACAGATCGTCCCATCGATGTCGATCAAATAATTTTTAACTTCGTCGGGAAGCGTCGGACTGAGTAACTCTCCCTTTTCGTTTTTGATTTCGTTTAGCTTGTGATTGTGCTTGCTCATCTCTAATTAAAATTTATGTATTCTATTGGGTTAAGTGGTACTCCTTTATACCAAAGTTCAAAATGCAAATGTGGACCACTAGATAATGTTCCTGAGTTACCTATTATTGCGATAGCTTCTCCTTTCTTGACTTTATCTCCTAGTGTTTTAAGTAAAGAAGAATTGTGTTTGTATACAGATATCAAATCTGCACCATGCTGCATAGTAATCACATTGCCATGTTGCAATGTCCAATCGGCAGTAATCACTACACCATCAGAAATAGACATGACCGGAGAGTCTTTGGCTCCTAAAACATCTACGCCATAGTGCTTGATATCATGCTGAAAACCAGAACTAACTGATCCGCTTAATGGTGCAATTAGATTAAAATCAAATATATCATCAGCATTAAATACTGGTTGATTAGCGACAGTAGGATTACCACCTTGGTTATCAGGTGTATTACCTAGCGATATATTATTGTAAGTTTCATTGTCTTTTTTCACACCACTCAGCATACTCATAAGTCCGTCAATGTATACAGACTGATCCTCTACCGATTGCTCTAACTCTTCAAGGTTTTTGGTTAGTTTGATAAATTTGGGATTACCCTCTACTCTACCATAACCGGGTATGTACGACTTGATCGGAGTAAAAACAATAAGTAACACAACTACCGTACCTATCAACACAATGATGGTACTCAGGAGTATGTACAAATTGAGCAGATTAAGGTTGATAGACCTTACCTCTCGCAGTGTATCCTCCTCCAAGATAACTAATCGATATTGCTCACGAATACGATTTTTCCAACCTACTTTTTTATCATCTTTCGATGCCATTCTTTAAGATGTGCTTTTGTATAATAAAATTGCTAGTATTAAGTTATATAGCTTGAACGTGTAAAAGTACGATATTTCATGTTTAAAGTTGGCTTTAAAAAGACCAACTACCAAAGTCATATTGTACTTTTGTTTAAAGTTTTGTCAAAATACGCCTTTAGATGTTAGCTAAAGGCTTGATTTATAAGAGAGAAATATGAGCTATAATCCAGCTAGAATTTTAAAATTTATTGGTGTTCTTTTTTTAACTGTTGCCTTAACTACTGGTTGTGCGACGAAACGTAAAAAGGGAGAAACTAGTAAAGTTGGTCTTTTTTTCCACAATTTGAACTCTAAGTACAACGGCTACTTTAATGCTGATGAACTGATGAAAAAGAGTTTAATAACTCTTGAAGAAACAAATAAAGACAACTACTATCAGCTGTTAAGTGTTTATCCATATTCCGATCCATCGGGTGCCAAAGCGATAAGCCCTGACATGGATATCGCAATAGAGAAAGTAACTACGGTAGCAACACTACATGAGCCAAGTCACTGGGTTGATGACTGTTACGTATTGATGGGTAAGGCACAATTTCTAAAGCAAGACTATGAGACAGCAGAAGAAACACTGGAATATTTTCAAGAAGAATTTGATCCTGGAAATCCATTTGGTAGAGCTTATGACAAGGACAAGGGTAAGAAGAGTAAAAAAGACATAAAGAAGCAACGAGAGAACGAGAAGAAGGAAGAAAAGAAGGCTAAAGAGAAAGAACGTAAGGAGAAGGAAGACCAAAGAGAAAAAGAAAAGAAGGAAAGAGAAAAAGCAGCTAAAGACCGTAAAAAAGGTAAGAAAAGAAGAGGTGGCAAAAAAACTAGAAAGCCTAAAACAGAAACAAAAGTAGATACTGCAACTACAGTAATAGATAGAAAAATAAAGACTATATCTAAGCGTACAGACAAAGACTCTGACAAAAAAGAAGAGAAAAAGGAAAAAGTAGCAAAGAAAATCACGAGATACCCGAAAGGAGATGCTGGTTTATTGGGTCACCCACCATCATATTACGAAGGTGTACTCTGGTTGTCTAAGACTTACATGGAAAGAGAGAAATACGCTTACGCAGAATACTTGCTCAACAAGCTAGAGAATGAATACCCAAGCTCTAAAGAAGTAACTAGAGCAATACCTGCTGCAAAGGCTCACCTCTCTATCAAACAACAAAAATATAACGAAGCGATCCCACACCTTGAAGAAGCAATCGATAGAGATAAAAATAAGAAGCACAAAGCTAGGTATGCGTTCATACTAGCGCAGATTCATCATATGCAAGGGCAGAATAGTCAAGCACTAGCAGCTTACGAAAGAGTGAAGGAATTTAAGCCAAGCTATGAGATGGAGTTTAATACTACTCTTAATCTGACTATCCTTAAAAATGAAGTCAACGGTGGATCATCTGAGTCATTTGCCAATAAAATAGAAGGGCTCCTTAAGGAAGCCAAGTACGACCAATTCCAAGAGCAAATTTATTATGCATTGGGAGAAATTAAGTTTAAAAATGGTGATACTCCTGGAGCTATTACAGCATTTGAACAAAGTATTGCTGCCAGCTCAGGTAATAAAGTGCAACAGACTGAGACATACTACAAGCTCGCTAGTCTACTCTATCAAAGTGGTGACTATGTACAAGCAAAGACCAACTATGACAATACGCTAGGTGTCATGGATAAGAAGGATGAAAGAGTCCCTGAAGTAACTAAATATGCCAATAGCCTCACTGACATTGCAGCTAATATCCAACTGATAACATTGCAAGATAGCCTTATGGGCATCGCTCTGATGAACGAGGATGACAGACTAGCTTTGGCTAAGACGTTATGGGAGGAGCAAAAAAACAACCCAGACTCTGAGATCAATGCTAAAAAAGAACCTAATAATCGAAAGTTTGAAGGTATCAAAAGAGCAGGTATGAGAGGTACTTCAAGCTTTTTTGCATATAACACAGCTGCTAAGATTAAAGGTCAACAATCATTTAATCGTAAGTGGGGAGATCGTAAACTTGAAGATAACTGGAGAAGGTCTGATAAATTTAGTACCGCAGACCTAGATAATGAAACAGAAGGTGAAGACAACAAAGAGGCAGAAGAAGAGGAAGAACTATCCGATGCAATGATCAATAGAATATTTAAGGATGTGCCATTTGAAATGAATGAGCAAATCAAATCCAACAAAACTGTTAAAAAGGCTTTATTTGAGCTTGGAGTTGACTTTAGAGACGCTATACAGAACTATGATGAATCAGTAAAAACACATGGTAGCCTGGAAACACGTTTTCCTAAATCAAAGTATGAATTAGACGCATTCTACTACCAATACTTATCTTATACTGATCTGAGAAACAATCCTAAAGCACTTGAATACAAGAACAAGATCATCCAAGGCTACCCAGAATCTAACTATGCTAAGATCCTAAAAGATCCTAACTATGCTAAGGAGATGATGAGTGCTGAGAAAAAACTACAAGACTACTACAATGAAACTTATGTGATGTTTGAAAATCAGCAGTACCCTGCTGTCAACGAGCGAGTAGCACAATCAACATCTCTATATGGTAAAGACAATGCGCTGAGTCCTAAATTTTCACTTATAGGAGCGATGGCTACGGGTAGCTTGGAAGGTAAGGAAGCATACATCAGTGCTTTGAGAGAAGTAAGCACTAGACACCCTAATACTCCAGAAGACACAAGGGCCAAAGAGATCATGAGATTCCTTAAAGGAGATTCTAACGCATTTGACAAGGCACTATACTCTGAAGCACAAGAACTATTTAAACTTGACGATAATAAGTTACACTATATCATTGCAGTAGTATATGATAGTAATGAAGCTAAAAAGAGGGATTCTAAAGTTGCGATCTCAAGCTACAACAAGAAGTATCACAAACTAGACAAACTAAGAATCACTGATATCTACCTAAATGCTCAGGACAAGACACAGATCATACTCGTAAGGAAATTTAAGAATCGTAAAGAAGCGATGCAATACCACGATCAAGTGTTGACTAGTAGAGATGAATACATCGATGAAAGTATCTCTTATGATCTATTCGCAGTGACTCAAAAGAACTACCGAGAGATCATCAAACAAAAGAATGTAACCAATTACGCTTTATTCTTT
>CALDEO010000038.1 GCA_937942465.1 uncultured Saprospiraceae bacterium | reverse complement strand
TTTTTCTGAGTCTATATTGGAAGGCAGTATCTGATAGATGGAAAACGCTGTGATACCTAAGTAAATAATACTCCATATAGCAAAGGTTAACGGCGGAGGGTTGATCAGTGGCTTTAGCGCAAAGTCAGAGCTTTCGAACTTGTTGGTACCGAAATAATCATTGGCCCACAAACCAATGACAACATACATGATGATCAATGAAGCTAAAACTAGAAATGCTTTTAATCTCTTACTCATAACTTGGTAATTGAAAATGGAGAATTGAAAATTGAAAATGCTATACAGACTTGACTCTTTAGACGAGGTCTGTGTTCGTAGGCTAATCTAAGTTACTAATTATGTTTTATTGGTAATGTGTAGCGTATGCCTAGATGCTGATTATTTTAAACCACTAAGTTCACAAGTTCACTAAGGTTTATAAAGTATAGTCTAGAGAGGCAATGTGCAGTGTTTGCCTAGGTGTGGTTATTTTAAACCACTCAGTTCACTAAGGTTTCTAAAGTACAGTGTAGAGAGGCAATATGTAGCGTATACATAGATGTAGTTATTTTAAACCACTGAGTTCACTAAGAGTTTTCTAGTGCAGCTAAGAAAGGCTAAGTATAGTTTATGCCTAAGAACCACCAACGCTTGAATTTTCAATCTTCAATTTTCACTTTTCAATTAAAAACAGCATCCCTACTAGCATTGTCAATTATCCATTATCCATTGTCAATTGTCAATTAAAAACAGCACCCCACTAGCATTATCAATTATTTCAGTTTTGGGCAAAAAAAAATGACTGCTCTTCAGCAGTCATTTCTAAATTATAATCCCATGAACATATCCTTTTTAGAGGAAATTATTGCGAGCAACTAACCACTGATGCTCTTATATAATATCAAAACTCAATCTTTACTTTTTAATGTCTTGTTAATGGAAAGATGCACTATCTTTTAGCACTTCTCTCCTTTAACAAGATTTATAATCCCATGAACATATCCTTATTGATAAAATCGAAATCTTTGTTTCGACTTGTAGAAGTATCGTTTACTTCCTTTCATAATGTAATATTCGGAATATAAATCGGGTCAAACAAGGACAAAAACTAGTTGTAATTATATATTTATTTTTATAATGTGTTATTTTAAATACCAATAAATCATTGATTATCAATAATCTAACAAAATCACAACACTTAAAAACTTATATTTTATTCTATTTTTATCTAAAATACTTCTCAAAAAAGAGAATATTTATTTTTAAAAAGGGTCTAAAAAAAGTGGATTTTCTTCTAAATCGGGGTCAGAAAGTGTTTTTAGGAATGCAATTAATGCTTGTTTGTGCTCTTCAGATATAACTGCAGTAGCTAATTGACTCATTAAAGGGTCTCTTGTTGGAGAGAAATGTCCCCCTGATGCATAATGATCCATGACCTCTTCTAAAGTAGCAAATCTACCATCATGCATATATGGAGCTGTAAATTCTATATTCCGTAAGGTAGTAGCTCTAAACTTGCCATAATCTACATTGTTACCAGAGACGGCACCATGTCCTATATCCTCAAAATCATCTAGTGTGAGAGCCAGTTGCAATCCATTATTAAAGAATTCATCTGATGTAAATGTCGGTGCATTATGACAATGCCCACACTCACCATCTGGAATCAACGGGTCAGCATCATCAAAAAACAAGTCAAAACCTACCAACTCTTGATCTGTAAAAATATCTTTTCCTTGTAATACTTTATCATACTTGGCTTCACCACTGCTGACAATCGCTCGCTCATATTGCGCCATTGCTTTGGCAGCATCTTCCTTAGTGATCTGAGTAGGGTCCTTGATGTTAAAAGCTTTTCTAAATAATTCAGGATAGGTATCATCCTCAGCTACCATCTCCAATACATCGACCCAAGTATTGTGCATCTCGATCGGATCTTCTACAGGCATCAATGCTTGCTCCTCCAATGTCATCACTCTACCATCCCAGAATAATCCGCTGAAGGTAAATCCAATATCCATCAAACTCATGGCACTCTTAGTCCCTGCTACCCCATCGATACCCGTACTCACAGCTAACTGATCTGTAAATGCAAACCTCGGTAAATGACAACTAGCACATGCCATCGAATTGTCTGCAGATAATCGCTTATCAAAAAATAAATGTCGACCTAATTCTACTCCTTCTACTGTTGTCAAATTATCATCAGGAGATGAGGGTCTCGGAAAACCCATAGGCACAACTATGTCATATGGAGTCGCTATATAATCAGGTATCGTAACTACAGGCGCTGGCTCATCTTTACACGATACTAGCGTGACGATAAGCAATAACACTACGAATGGACCAAATTTTAATGCTTCTCTCATATTCTCGAAATTAAACCATTTTACAAGTTATTACTGGAACAAACTCCCAAACTGAAGCTCTAAAGCAGACAAAACAGCTTGTTCTTCCATAGACCAGTCGATATCAAACAACCAATCTTTGTAATCCATAAGTAACTCTACCTCGATATCATTACCTCTGACATATGTAGTATCAATATTCCAATGATGTGAATAGTTTACATTATCACCATATAAATCATAGGTGACTAAACTCATACTATCAGTAGGGTCGGTCTGCACTTCTAATCTTGCGAATACAAATCCTGCTGTCTCAGATATATATAATGTGTCAGCCTCGACATTGAGTACATCCTCACTATCGAGCTCCGATCTATCAACATAGTTTAACGTATCAGATAAGCCTACTTGCATAGATATCGACTTGTACGTATCAGGATAAGTAAACTGCCCCAGCGCATAACTAAACCTTGTAGGTCTAATAAATATAACATCGTCTGGCACCTTGGATTGCACCTCTACCCCATCTATAGTCGATGACACATCGATCGAGTCTGAGACTGCAATGACTTGATCTGACACTGACACCATCTTGAAGTCATGCGCCAGTATCTCAAGATTGTGAAATACAATGTCCTGACCGATCGAATTAGTAAATGTATCTAATTTTGATACAGATAAAGTATCATATTGCTGCCTTACTCGTATGGACAAAGACGGATATACACAACAATCCTCGCAAGCACTATCTGCATCGATACTGTAGTTGCTAGACAACACATCTAGACATCCTT
The DNA here is from genome assembly GCA_937942465.1 of uncultured Saprospiraceae bacterium. Lineage (GTDB taxonomy): Bacteria > Bacteroidota > Bacteroidia > Chitinophagales > Saprospiraceae > JAHDGW01. The sequence goes on along the minus strand of CALDEO010000038.1, from coordinate 4,126 downwards.
CCTCAGGCTCATAGCAAGAGGCTATGGAGAGGCATATGATCAATAATATATTAAGCGTTATTATCTTTCGCATTCTCTTTTACGAGCTTTTTGATGATTTGTTTTACTTGAGAAGAAAATTCTTTCTCCATGATCCAATTATAATAGTTTTTGTCCTTGGCTAGGACATCTACTACCTTCTGACCTGAGTATTTACCAAAGTTAAATATGATCTCCCTATTGTGATCGTACTTAAGCCTCTGAGTGACATCTACTGTATTAAGGTCATTGGTAAATGCCTCCAATGATGCCATATCGTTTTGTACTGGTGCTTTTGTGATATTACCGTCTCTATCCTCAAAGTCACGCTGGTTATACATATTGATCTGCCCTTTAAGCACTCCAATAGTTGCTTCTACATCAACTAATGCATCATGTGCTCCTTCAAGTTTTTTGTCGCAGTAAAACTTGTATGCTGCTGACAAAGTCCGTGGCTCCATCTTATAGAAAATACGTTGTACATCAATGATTCGTCTATTGCTGATATCAAACTCTTTACCAGCTCTTGCAAACTCCTCCATCAACATAGGAACGTCGAAACGATTAAGATTGTATCCTGACAAATCTGCATTGCCTATAAAGTCCCACAACTGATCTGCTACTTGAGCAAATAACGGCTCATTCTTGACCATCTCTGCACTGATACCATGTACGGCAAATGCATCTGGAGCGATCGGCATACCTGGATTGACCATTAGGACCAATTTTAATGGTTTTGGGTTGTCTTTTTGATACTTGATCAATGCAATCTGCATGATACGATCTCTTAATACGTTCAAGCCAGTCGCTTCGATATCAAAAAATACGATGTCTTTATCTAGATTAAAATCAAATTCCTGCATTTGTTATTGTTTAATATATTTCTTAAAGTCAGAAGACATTTTGGTTGCCAACTTCTCATTTTCATTATAAAAAAAAGCAGCTTCCACATTAGGGAGGCTCTCTATCATTTTCATTCCTTTATCCAATCCCAAGACCATACAAGCAGTCGCATACCCATCGGCATATGCACATTGTGGTGCTACTACGGTCACTCCTAGTACATTGGACCGCTCGGGAAAACCTGTTTTAGGATTGATCGTATGACTATACTTCTTACCTCCTACTTCATAAAAATTGCGATAGTTGCCAGAGCTTGCTATTGCAACATTGTCTGATGCTATGATCAGTGCTATATCAGCGTATGATGCATTTTCTGTAGGTCTATTGATGCCTATCGACCAAGGACTCCCTTTGGCATTGTGACCATAGAGGACCTGCTCTCCACCGATATCTACCATTACATTATTGACTCCTTGACTTTTGAGGTAGTCAGCTATAGCATCTACACCATACCCTTTGGCACTAGCGCTATAGTCTATTTCTGCTTCTTGCTCCTTTTTAGACAAGGTATACTCGTTATTGACTTCCGTCAAATGTATTTGATCATATCCTATGAGTGGCAACATAGCCGAGACCTTACTTGTATCTACTTGGGTGATTTTAGTTCTTCCTTCATATCCAAATCCCCAATAGTTGACGAGTGGCATAACCGTAGGGTCATAGTAGCCATCAGATACTTGATATATACTATCGGCTATTCTGATATTATCCACTAGATATTGACCTTCCCTTACGGAGAATGATATTGGTCCTTGGGTATTGAAAATAGAAATAAGGCTTGTATCTATGTAGGTCGATAGTTGATCATTGACCTCATACAAGATAGAGTCTATTTCATTTTTATATTCGATAGCCCCTTGGTACTTGACAACATAGTAGGTACCCATCGTCTGCCCTTCAATAGTAAGGTACTGACTGTCTGTCAATACTTTATCTGATCCGCAGGAACACAATAACAAAATACAAATTGCCCAGATACTACTCCTCATACATACCAGCCTCTTTAGCCTCTTGTGATGCACCGTGTAGTTGTACTGGCTTACTTTTCTTTCTAAGTTTCAAGTTTAAGAACTCTACTAATAATGAGAATGCTATTGCAAAGTACAAGTACCCTTTAGGAACCATCCCTATCTCAGATCCAAAGAACGATAGATGTGCTAGGTGCCCACCTTCGATGATAAGCATGAATCCTATTAAAATTAAAAATGACAATCCTAACATCTGTAGTGTTGGATGCTTATTAACAAATCGCCCAACGGGCACTGCAAATAACATCATAATAACCACTGAAAAAACAACGGCGATGATCATAATTACCAAGGCTCCTTCGACACCATTGGTCATACCTACAGCAGTTAATATAGAGTCAAATGAAAATACAATATTGATCAACGTGATCTGTAGTATAGCCCCGTTAAAGCTTAACTTCTTTCCTTTTCCACCACCTTCTGCATGGTTTTCTCCTTCTAGTTTTTCATGTATCTCCGATACACTTTTATATAACAGAAAAACACCTCCAGCAATCAATATCAAGCTTTGCCCAGAAAAACCTGCCTCTAACCAACCCCAATGAATACTAAACCATGGCTCCTCCATTGCAATCAATACTGAGATACCCAATAAAAGTACAATCCTCAAGCCCATCGCTAGGATTAGACCGATATTGGTAGCTTTAGCTTGGTGCTCCTTAGGTAATCTACCAGAGACTATCGAAATGAATAATATATTGTCTACTCCAAGTACAATCTCTAAGAAAGTCAATGTCAATAAACTCAACCACACAGCCGAACTCATAAAGTCAGGAAATTCCATCAAAGTAAAAAGCGTCATAATCTTTTATTTGTATGATGCGAAAGTACAAGAATTTTAAAGAATTGATGTTGCTTTTACGCCTAGTATGCGATCTGTCTTGATAATGTTAACATTTCAATCAGATTTTGGACACAAATCGTTAAGTTGATTATAATTTTAAAATCTAACAGAAAGTTCTTTTGAAGAATTCACTACTTTGAGAGTATTATCCAATTAAAAACAATGTTATGAAAAACGTACTAATTTACACTTTCTTACTATTATCTACAATGAGTCTCTCTGCTCAATACTCACCACAGACCAATGATCAGTATGACAACACCTTTGTTAGAAAAGGTCGATTTATGATTGAGACGGGCTATAATCTTGTCGGAGGATTTGGGACAGGCACAGGATTGAGTATCCTAGCAGGAGATGGTGAGTCTATCACTAGTCTAGGTTTTGACGGAGGATATATGCTCTCCGAAGATTTTGCACTAACGTTCAAACTAGGACTCATCACTGGCGAAGGTGCCTCTCTTACCAACATTGGAGTTGGTGGCAAATACTATATCGCTGGTAAAGTACCTGTATCGCTTTCGCTTGCCACATTGAGTACTGGAGATGATTCCACATTTCTCGGCAACCTATCCGCTGGGTACGCAATCAACCTTGCTGACAATATTACCTTAGAGCCAGCACTAGGTATCATCACCACAAGCGATGATGGATTATTTGAGATCGGAGCTACATTTGCAATGTTCTTATAGATTATCATTCGACACTACTAAAATTAATGGACTTAATTTCATCTGTATTGATGGGTTAAGTCCATTTTTATTTTGCGCTATATTCTTTTCTCTGAATTAGGATTTTTAGGATAGCAGGATCAGTAAGATTTAGATAGGTTCCTAGTTGTGGGAACCGAATAGGTTTTGGGATACTCCCCACGTAATATTCCTAAGTACCCCAAACACCTGACGAGAACATCTAGCCTTGCAAAACCGATCACCCCAAACCGATCACCGATTTCTTACACATCCAGCTTGGATACCCCTTAAGCTCGCAAGAGCGAAAAAGAAACCCCGAAACCTTGAAACCCCATTACTTATCCCATCATCTTTTTCAACGCGAGATATAAGTCCATTCTATTGCCGGCAAGGTGATCCATACCATCTACATATACCGTTGTACCACTTGTATAGCTTGATAGTTTCGATGATAAAAACATAACGGCATTGGATACATCCTCTACAGTACCTAAGCGTCTCATGAGGTTTGCGTTTTTGATACTCTCTAGATGATCTTTGATCGGTGGTGGATAGGTGTCTAGTCCTGAAGACTCTATGATACCTGGGGCAACTGCATTGACTCTTATGTTATACTCAGCCCACTCTTGCGCAAGTGTTTTGGT
>CALDEO010000037.1 GCA_937942465.1 uncultured Saprospiraceae bacterium | reverse complement strand
GGCCAAAAAAGTATTAGAAGGTACAGGTGGCAATAACCTCTCAGGACCATATTTATTTGTAAGAGCTAAACATACACAGTTTACGGGTGAGAGCGATGGGTTTACTCATTTTGGGATAGGCAAACAACGAGAGTTATTTGGAAATATAATCTTAGAATTTAACTTTTTTGGAATTATCAGAAACTACGGCGAAGAAGAAGATGTACTCATAGAAAGAGACCCAATAAGGTTAGACTTCAAGATGAGTTATATTATCAAATAATTGAGAGAAGAGGGTTCACGATCATAAAGTCTAAGATGCAGTACCATACAGCGTAACAATTGGCCCAAGCTAAAAAAAAACACTAAGTACATCTAATCTAAAAATCTAAAGTCGAGCAATCCAAAGACTAATATTGAACAATCTAAGAATTAAAGTCTAAAAATCTAAAATCTAGCCTCTAACATCTAGCCTCTAACATCTAGCCTCTAACATCTAGTAATCTAAAGTCTAATATCGAGCAATCTAGCATCTATTAAAATAATTTTCAATTTTCCCTTTTCAATTTTCAATTAATAAGAGCATCCCGCTAGTTCATCTCGTACTGATTGTAGCGATTTGTATCTATCTTTTTTAAGCAATACATTATCCATGTAGTTGATGATATTTACTATTTCAAAATCTGATAACCCTAGGTTGTAAGGCATTTCTTGTTCGTAGGGTTTACCGTTTACGATGATTCGCTCGTTGAGGCCGTTACGGATGATACAGGATAGCTTATCGTAGTTGTCATCGTAGTAGTCGGACTGTAGTGGTGGTATCAGCTTAGCGAGGCCGCTACCGTCTGCCATATGACAAGACTCACAGTGAAACTCGTACAAAGTCTTACCTTGGACATAAGTACCTGTCTCGCATGAGCAAAAATAGCACATTAGCGAAAGCGAAAAGATGGCGAAAATACTATTTCTTAGTTTTGATCTCATCCAATAGGGCTTCTATATCATCCATAAATGGGGTTACGCTGTCCGGCTCTGTACCTTCGCAAAAACCTCTTACATGTCCCTCTTGATCTATCAGTATGATCTTACCACTATGGTCAAATCCACCAGGAGCCTCGTTATCCACAAATGCATTGACAAAATAGCTAAATGCTAGATCCATAACGGTATCTTGATCGGTCCGAGCGAAGTACCACTTGTCATGATCTACCTCTAGGTTTTCGGCATATTGTTTCAATCGTTGTATCGTATCTCTTTTAGGATCAAGCGTATGGGATATTAACTTAAATCTTGGTTCATCCTCAAATCGATCGTAGATACGGAGCATCTGTTTTTTGACTTTCGGGCATATAGATGGGCATGAGATAAAAAAGAAATCAGCGACATATATGTTAGGACTCATCGACTTATTATCGATCATCGTACTATCCTGAGTCATCAGTGAAAACTGAGGTATTTTATAGTTTTGTTCGACACCATCGACTAATTCTTTTTTACCAAGGTAAGGTAGCTTCTCTGTTTTCGGTGCGGTACAAGAAGCAAGCAGTGTTGCTGTTATTATGATTATACTTAATGTGTATTTCATTGGTTCATAAGTTTTTGACCATTACTGATCGCTTCTTTCATTTCTATGCTGACCTTAGATATTTTTTCCTTTTCACTCTTGAGGTAGGCAATTGTCTCTGCATCTGTCGCTCCTTTGTATGACGACTTAAAGTCACTCATCCATTGCATCATACCATCGTCAGCTTTTTCTAGATCTTTGATTGCCATCAATAGGTCAGACCTTGTCGAGTCTGTTGATTCTATCTGCTCACTGAGCTGCAATTTGAGTTGTTTCTTTACCTTATAGATATCACCCATCTTAGGCATTACTTCGTCATGGACTACCATCACTTGGCTATGCATGTCAGCTACTGCAGTGGCATCATCTGCGCTTTTGCAAGCGAATAAAGTGGTAAATACGAAAAGGAAGATCAATACTCGATTCATGGTGTTATATTTAGCTTTCAAAGATACATTCTTATCATTAATAAAAATGTTTTTAAAGTATCTAGCATAACAACTTATTCAGATCGTGAATGTTTACATAATGCATCGAATATTACCGCAATGAAGAAAGCAATTGTCTGGTTTAGGAATGACTTAAGGTTACATGATAATGAGGCGCTAGTAGATGCCCTCAAGCATGCTGATGAGATTATACCTGTCTACGTACTTGATGATCGAATATTTAGAACTAAAACTAAATTTGGATTCGAGAAGACTGGTGTACATCGATTGCGGTTTATATTAGATTCGTTAGCAGACCTACGTCAAAGCCTCGAAGCGCTAGGTACTACCTTGATCGTAAGGCAGGGTATCACTGAGGATGTACTCACGGAGATAGCCAATACCCATAAGACATCATGGGTGTATTGCAATCGAGAGCGGACCCAAGAGGAGGTACACATCCAAGATCAACTAGAAGAAAGCCTATGGTCGATCGGCCAAGAGATACGGTATTATAGAGGCAAGATGTTATACTATACCTCTGATTTGCCATTCCCAGTGACACAGACTCCCGATGTATTTACGACATTCCGTAAGGAGGTGGAGAAGTTTGTACCTGTACGAGAGCCTATCTCCTCACCACAAGAGGAGATCACTCCGATAAGTGCTGATATTGATCAAGGAGAGATCCCATCGATACAGGATTATGGCTTTGATACAAGTCAGAGCGAGACTCCAGTATATATGATCGGTGGAGAGACCGCAGCACTGGCACATCTGAAATATTACATATGGGAAAGCAATAATATTGCAACATACAAAGAGACTCGCAATGAGTTATTGGGCAAGGACTTCTCATCTAAGTTTAGCCCATGGCTAGCTGCAGGATGTCTATCCCCTAAGATGATATACTCAGAGATATCGAAATACGAAAAACAAGTAAAAAAGAATAACTCTACTTATTGGATGAAGTTTGAGTTGCTATGGAGAGATTTTTTCAGACTTCAAGGTAAGAAGTACGGCAACAAGATTTTTCAATATCAAGGGACGCATGGAGACGACTCATTCCCAAGGGCTGATCAGGATATGAAGCGGTTTAGGGTATGGGCTGAGGCTCGTACGGGTACACCATTCATCGATGCGAATATGCTGGAGCTCAACACCACAGGTTTTATGTCCAATAGAGGCAGACAAAATGTGGCTAGTTACTTGATCAAAGACCTCAAGCTAGACTGGCGTATCGGTGCTGAGTATTTTGAGTCGATGTTGATCGATTATGATCCATGTAGCAACTATGGCAACTGGAGTTACCTAGCTGGGGTGGGGGTAGACCCACGTCAAGATCGATACTTCAACATACTATCACAAGCGAGAAGGTATGATGGCTGTGGCAAATATGTCAAACATTGGATACCTGCACTCGCTGCATTGCCCGATGCATATATACACAACCCTGATCAGCTAGATGAAGACAAGGCAGCCTCATACGACCTAGAGATCGGTAAAGACTATCCTGTTGCATTGGTCAAGAGTAGTAAGTGGGATTAAGTAGATCTTGGCTACACCATTTAATTGTAATATATTAGTCTTTTATAAATGAAGTAGACTAGTATAATTAAATGGGTTTAAAACGATTTATAGTTATTGCAATATTGGCTTGTATTGGTGTTGTATCATGTGCTCCTGTCAAAATCACTGTTGATAAAGAAAGACCTCCACTAGGTCAGTATGAAGATGTAATACTCGTCATACCTGACGCAATACACGACTATGATCTGTCAGGGTTGTATAATCGTCTGCATCGAATAGATGTATTTGAAAATTCTGAAAAGCAAAAAATTGGTAATATTAAACTGAATGGGACATCTCAAGATATAGCTGGGGCTAATATCTAT
>CALDEO010000036.1 GCA_937942465.1 uncultured Saprospiraceae bacterium | reverse complement strand
GTACAGAGTACAATGCATATCAGCAAGGGCAATATCAGTGAGTATCTAGTCTTCATGAGGTAGGTACATTTTACATTAAATAACAATACAAAGGTACTTCGTTTTATATCAACAAATACAAGGATAGGCTAGTTGAGTCGTTGATAATGCAGTTTTGAGTGCCCTCAAATGCCATAATTTGTCGTATATAAGTAGCTTATTAATGATTTTTGCTTATTTAGAAACAACACTTCAAACTGACACTTGTATATTTTCATGCACCTTTAAAGGTCTGTTAAGCCTTGCTTTAAAAAAAATCTGCTATCTTTCGATTTGAATTTTTCAAGCCCCTAGCTTATGAAATGTAGACATATACTAACATTGTTTTTTTTGATGACGATTTTAACAGTTGGAATCAGTCAAAATAGACATTTTACATATTTTCAACTAGCTCCTCTGGATATCAATCCAGCATTGAATGGAGAGTTTAATGGTTCCATAAGAGCAGGTGGTATTATTCGCCAGCAAGCATTTGGTTGGGCTTCTAACTCTTTGGTAACAAGTAACTTGAGCCTTGACGTTAATATGCTTAATGGTTTTACTAAAGGAGATTGGATTTCGTTTGGTATTAGTTTGGATGCATTTGAGTCAGGTGGTATTGTTAAGTTCAAGAGAACGTATTACAAACCAGGTGCAGCTTATCACTTTGCATATGGCAAAAAACAAAACTCAGTCTTAACATTAGGAATCCAGTATGGTGGTGTTCAAGAAAGTGTGGATTTCACAGGTGACGGTATCCGTACAGGAGTATCATTGGCTAATGGTGGAGTAGATCCAGATTTAGAACAATTAAAAACACCGACAGGTTCTGATCCTGAGGCAACAGGTAGAAATGCCTCGTCTAGTGATTTAATGATAGGAATAACGTGGAAAACTAAATTTGCCAAAACGAATCACTTCTTAGGAGGAGTTATGGTTGGTAATATCTTGAGTCCGGGTGGTGCTTTAGCTAGTCTGTCTAGTGCTAGTCCTAATCCTACACCTAACCCAGGGGGTAATTCTTTAAACGCTGAGTTGCCATTATTGATTAGAGGATTTGCTGAGATGAGAACACGTATGGGCAGACGTACAGCATTTGTGCCTACGTTAATGTATCAAAAGCAAGGAGCAGCGAGTGAATTTCAAATGAATGCAATGATGGATTATTTGGTGAAACCAGAGATGGGACTTGTCATCAGAGGTGGTCTAGGAGCAAGATTGGCTAGTGCATCAGATGCACAGTTATTATTAGGAGCAGATTATAGAGGATTTAAAATAGGTGCTAGTTTTGATTTAGGTATTACAGGAGCATCAGGAGTTGATAATGCTTACGAGGTAGGACTTGGATATATCTACAACATATTCAAAAAACCTACAGTCAAGCCGATTATCATTTGCCCTAGACTCTAGTCATTATCCTTTAGATTACAAAAAAAAATAAAAGAGATTATATATGCGAAATTCATTTGCAGTCTTCATATTCTTACTTTTAGCTACTTGCGCTATTGCGCAGCCAGTCAGCACCAATACCTATCAGCAGATGATAGAGACCGCTGAGGAATCCATGGATAGTAGTGATTATTACAACGCAGTCGAGTGGTTTGAAAAAGCCTACAAAGAGGAAAAAAGTAATGACCTAGCATTGGCAATAGCCGATATCAGCTACATCCTTAAAGATTATAAAAAGTCAGAGAGATACTACAGTAGACTTGTTAATAGAGATAAGACGGGTGACTATGTGAGTCTACGTTATGATCTTGCACAGTCTATGAAAGCTCAAGGCAAATATCTAGAAGCATCAGAGGAGTACAGAGTATTCTTATCTGAGACAGACGATGAAGAAAAGAAAAAAGTAGCAATGACTGAGTTGAAGGGTATAGAACTACTCAATGAATACGAAGAGAATATTGCTGCAGTGATAGCATTTGCAGGAAAGAAAGTAAACAAAGGACAGTCTGAGTACTCTCCGGCATTATATACAGACGGATCATTGTACTACTCAGGATTTGACGATAACAAAAAGATAGAAGTTGCTAAAAATGGTGAGAGTCTTACGGCTCAGATATTTATGGCTAGTAAGAATGATAAAGGGATGTATGATGACCCAGTTGCACTAGGTGAGCATATCAATAGAGTAGGATATCACACATCCAATGTAAGTTTCTCTAAAGATGGACGTAAGATGTTCTTCACGAGACAGTTGTTGAGAGGTAACGAACTTAAAGAATCAAAAATATACTTAAGTTACAGAAAAGATGATGGTTGGGGATCAGCTATCGAACTAGACGGTGTGAATGGTGACTACGTAATATCTCATCCTAAGGTTGGAGAGTTATTTGGTAGCGAAGTACTATTTTTTGCTAGTAATATGGATGGTGGCTACGGTGGCTATGATCTTTATTATAGTACAATGAAGTCAGATGAAGCGTACTCTTTACCAGTTAATCTAGGTGAGGCAGTGAACTCTACAGGAGATGAGATGACACCGTTCTATCAAGAAGGTACACTATACTTTAGTTCTGATGGGCACCCAGGTATGGGAGGTCTAGATATCTTCTACTCATCATGGGATGGTAGCAACTGGAGTGAAGTAACAAATATTGGACATAACTACAACTCTAGTTATGACGATCTATACATGTACTTCGATGATGCTGGATTGAATGGTTTCTTAACAAGTAATAGACCAGACAAAAACAAAAGATCATTGAATGGTAAGACTTGTTGTGATGACATCTACCAGTTTACAATACGTCAGATCGTGATCGACTTGATCGCTAAAGTGAGTGACAAAGATGGTCCTCTTAACGGAGCAGCTATCGAGTTGACAGACTTATCAGCAGCTGAGGATATCGAAACTCAAATCAAAACGAATCAAACAGGAAGTGATTTTAACTTCTTATTAGATGCGGATCATGAGTACAGAGGTATCGTTTCAAGAGAAGGATATTATACAGACACGATCAGCTTCAATACTTTCGGTATTTTAGATGATTATACGGTCAACAAAAAGATAACACTTAAGGCCAAGCCAGTAGCACCACCTGAGCCTGAGGTTGAGATTATTACGATTAATCAGGCTATCCGTTTGAATAGTATTTACTATGATCTAGATGATGACAAAATCTTACCTAGTGCAGAAGGAGACTTGATGACACTTGAGGGATTATTATTGCAATATGAAGATATGGTTATTGAGTTATCTTCGCATACAGATAGTCAGGGTGGAGCTCGATACAATAGAGAGTTATCTCAGCGTAGATCAGAATCTGCCAAAAAATGGCTTACAAATAGAGGTATAGACCCTAAGCGTATCGTGGCCAAAGGATATGGTGAGTCTAGAATATTAAACCGTTGTACCAATAAAGTTGAATGTTCTGATGATGAGCACCGATTTAACAGACGTACGGAGTTCAAGATACTAGAAGGACCTCAGACAATTGAGATCAAGAAAGAAATCATCAGCACCGAAAAAAAAAAGTAAAGAGTAGCGTACGATACCGAGAAGCATACCTTGATTCATTTCCGATTATCTCATTTGAGGAGCCGGTGATAAATCTTGATACTATACAGCGTGGAGATATTTATGAGCTTACGTACGTTTTCTACAATATTGGTAATGCCGATCTACAGATTGAGCTAGTGACATCATGTAAGTGTACTAGTATTGACTGGACACAGGATATTATCAAACCTGGTGAGGGCGGCTTGATCAAAGCAGTATTTGACTCAACTAATCAAGATTTAGGTGATTTAGAAAAAACCATCGACATTCTTTCTAATACAGACCCTATCATTGTAGAGGCATGGTTTAGAGCTGTACTAGTAGAGTAGATATGATATTAGAACAACTCCAAGCATTCAC
>CALDEO010000035.1 GCA_937942465.1 uncultured Saprospiraceae bacterium | reverse complement strand
AATTTAAGCTTTAGATTAAGAGATATGAAAGAAGGGCATTCGCCAGACACAGAGAGGAAGTTGTATAAGTTTAAAGCACTTAAAGTATACTCATCTACTGAGTGGCTTGCAGACAACAATAAAAAATATAGACAAGTATTTGATCGTCAGACGACTAGCTATATCTATGCAGAGTTATCATTTGTCAATAAAAGCTATGACGAGTCTGCATGGGAGGTCAATATGGAGATTAAATGCTTTCAGCTTAAAAAGAATAAGAAAGAAATATGTGCTCTCAAATTTAAACGTAAAGTATCTAAATATGATAACATAGTTTACTTACGAGAGGGGTGGGGCAATAAAAAAAATGGTGTATTCTGGAAAAGAGGAACTTACTACTGGGAGGCATGGGTAGATGGGGTTAAAGTAGCTACTAAATATTTTTATGTCGAGGATTCAGGAAGTGGATTTTTAGAAGAAAACCCTTTTGTCAAACTCAATAAAGTCCAACTATACGAAGGGCAATATGATGATGTCAATGAGAATGAGAGACAGTACTTACAAGCATTCTCGACAGAGGAGACTCGATACGTATATTCAGAACTAGCTTTTGAGAATATTTACACCAAGGCAGATTGGCATTTTGAGTTATTTATTAAATTTTATAACGAAGCCAAAGAACTTAAAGGACAAGTCACAAGACTACAATTGGTCAAGAAAGAGGATCAATTCATCAATATTACTGCTGGTTGGGGATCCAATGTCAAAGGGTCTTGGAAAGAAGGGGACTACACCATTGAGGTTGTCTTTATGGACGAGTGCCTAGCTACTGTAATGCTGCGAGTAGAGGAGGAGTCTGAGGCAGGTAGAGCTTCTGTATTGATACCAAGTAGAGGAGAGTTATTGGTAGACGAAGATAACGAAGAGTCCAAGAAGACTTTTGAAGAAGTATTAACCACGCTGGAAGATTTAGTGGGGCTAGATGAGATTAAAACTAGAGTAAAGGAACATGCTCAATACATTCAGTTTTTACAACTCAGGAAAGAAAAAGGATTTGAAGAAACTGAGGACATAAATATACATTCCGTATTTACAGGTAATCCTGGTACCGGTAAGACTACCGTCGCCAAGATGATGGGAACGCTGTACCGTAAGATGGGACTCCTTGCCAAGGGGCATGTACATGAAGTAGATAGAGTAGATCTTGTAGGTGAATATATAGGTCAGACTGCGCCTAAAGTCAAGGCAGCTATCGAAAAGGCTAGGGGAGGAGTACTCTTTATAGACGAGGCATATGCGCTTGCTAGAGCCAATGATGATAGTAAAGACTTTGGTAAAGAAGTGATCGAAATATTGGTCAAGGAGATGTCCAATGGGCCACGGGACTTTGCAGTGATCGTAGCTGGATATCCTAAACAAATGAAGCACTTTATAGATAGTAATCCTGGGTTAAAGTCAAGGTTTAGACACTTTTTTGAGTTTAGAGATTATTTACCTCAAGAGCTTACGCAAATTGCAGATTACGCAAGTAAAGAAAAGGAAGTTCATTTTAAAGACTCTGCAAAAGTATTGCTAGAGGAGATCATCACCAATGCATATCGTAAAAGAGATATCAGTTTTGGTAATGCCAGATATGTACATGAGCTCGTAGAGAAAGCCAAGTTTAATCTCGGCCTACGGATTATGTCAAGAAAAAACCCTACAAGAACAACTAAGGATGAGATGCAATCCATCTCGATCAAAGATGTACAATCTATAGACCAGAAGTCCAATAAATTACTACCCAGTATACCGGTAGATTACAAATTGCTCGATGATTCACTAGGTGAGTTGAATGCCCTTATCGGAATAGAAAACATCAAGAAGGAGATCAAAGATCTAGTTAATGTCGTACAATACTACAGAGAATCAGATAAGGACGTATTGAAGCGTTTCTTCCTACATACTGTGTTTGTCGGAAATCCTGGGACTGGTAAGACTACCGTTGCCCGAATACTTACTAAGATATACAAGGCACTAGGAATACTAGAAAGAGGCCATATGATCGAAACAGATCGTCAGGGTCTCATCGCAGGATTTGTAGGGCAGACCGCTATAAAAACCACGGAACGACTGGATGAGGCAATAGGTGGCGTATTGTTTATAGATGAAGCCTATGCATTGACAACATTCAACAGTCAACAAGGAGACTTTGGCAATGAAGCAATACAGACGATACTCAAGAGGATGGAAGATGACAGAGGGGAGTTCTTTGTATTTGCAGCAGGATACCCTGATAATATGGAGCGATTCCTAAAGGCTAATCCAGGACTGAGTTCTAGATTTGATAAAATACTACGTTTCGATGATTATGGTGTTGATGATCTCGTGTCTATTGCAATAGAGATGCTCAAGAAAGAAGGCTATAAAATATATGGTGAAGCCAAAAAGTTACTTAAAACTAAATTTAAATTACTACATCAATCCAAGGACAAATATTTTGGAAATGCAAGGACAGTACGCAAGTTGATATTGGAGATCATCCAAAGTCAAAACCTTAGAATGTCATTAGAGAAATCTGTAGAAGACCCTAGAAAAAATACCTTAATAGAACTCATCGATGTAGAGAAAGTTAATTTTGAATTGGATAAAAATGCTTTTAACAGAAAAGGTATCGGTTTTAATAATGGATAAAGAATAACCATTTTTTTAAATGACACATTATCTCAATGTAATACAATGTGAAATGGCGTCATGACCGTAACTTATCAAACCCAAACTAAAACAAAACCCTTTGGCAAAATTCAGAAGAAATCACGAAAGAAGAGATAAGTCAGGATTCGGTGGATTAATGATCCGAGTATTTATATTTATGATCTTACTTGGAGTCGGATTTGTATGGTTATATCGGTCTCTCAATAGTGTTGGCGGTACGAGGAGTCATAGCAATACACAAGTAGAAATCAATCCTATAAGTGATGCTAATAGAAACTACATACCTTCTGATTGTAAGGGAGAGCGAGTAGATCATGATCACTATTCGTTATGCTATGTAGAAGATCTTGAAATAGCATCTTGGGTTGCATATCCATTGACTGCTCAAAGTCTCAATGCTAAGAATGTCAAAAGATCAAAGCGATATCACGTAGACCCCATGGTAAGTACTCAATCTGCTAAGCATGGCGACTACACTCACTCTGGCTATACTCGAGGGCACCTAGCACCTGCAGGAGACATGGCATTCGATCAGCGAGCGATGAAGCAGTGCTTCTATATGAGTAATATGACACCTCAGCTAAGAGGATTTAATAACGGTATATGGAAGGAGCTCGAAGAGAATGTACGAGACTGGGCTCTCGACAAAGGAATGATCTATGTAGTGACAGGACCAATAATGGGCAATAACTACAAGACGATAGGGTATAACGAGATCGCAATACCACCTAAGTTCTATAAGATATTGTACGATCCATCTACGGAAGAATCAATAGCATATATAATGGAAAATCAAGTATTGGATAGACCAATAGATGACTATGCTACCTCTGTAGACGAAGTAGAAATGATAACTGGAATTAACTTTTTTGATGAATTGATAGATGACTCTAAAGAAGAAGAAATAGAAAGTCGCTTCAATGTCCGAAAATGGAAAACGGATAAACGAAAGTATAAAAGTAGGGTAGAGATCTGGAACAAACAGCGATAGAAGCGATCTTGTTTCGTTACTCTGAGCAGATATACTCGTCAAAATAATTACAAATGGATATATTTGTAATAACTTAATACAACAACCACTCATATATGGCTAACAAAGAGCAGTTTATAGAAGAAATTAATAAAGGATACACTTTCAAAGGTGATAGTATCATACTGGGTGGTGCCGTCCTCGAAGGTGAGGTATGTACTGATACATTGGTAAGAATCCCATTAAAAACACTAAATCGTCATGGACTTATAGCCGGTGCCACAGGTACGGGTAAGACTAAGACATTGCAGGTAATGGCAGAGCAGTTGTCATCTGCAGGGATCCCATCGTTGTTGATGGATATCAAAGGTGACTTAAGTGGTATTGCTGCTGAGAGTCCAGGTCATCCTAAAATTGATCAACGTCACGGGAGTATAGGTTTGCCATTTGTTGCTGGTACTTCGCCAGTAGAGTTTTTGACATTATCTGATGAAAAAGGTGCTAGATTAAGAGCAACAGTAAGTGAATTTGGCCCTGTGCTTTTCTCTAAAATACTGGATCTTAACGATACACAATCAGGTATTGTAGCGGTAGTATTTAAGTATTGCGATGATAATGATTATGCATTGTTGGACTTAAAGGATATGAAAAAAGTCCTTCAGTACATAAGCGATGAAGGAAAAGACGAAGTGACTAAAGAGTATGGTAGAATGTCTACAGCATCTATAGGAACGATACTTCGTAAAATTATAGAATTGGAACAACAAGGGGCTGAAATATTCTTCGGTGAGCGATCATTTGAAGTAGATGACCTTTGCAGAGTCAATGAAGAAGGGAAGGGGTTTGTCAATATTTTAAGGTTGACAGATATACAGGATAAGCCAAAGTTGTTTTCAACTTTTATGCTTCAGATTCTTGCTGAGATATATGCTACATTTCCAGAGGAAGGAGATGTGGGTCAACCCAAATTAGTAATATTTATAGATGAAGCTCACTTAGTTTTTGATCAAGCTAGTGATGCATTATTAGATCAGATAGAGGCGATTGTTAAGTTGATAAGATCTAAGGGAGTTGGGATATTCTTTATAACGCAGAATCCTAATGATATCCCTGATGAAGTACTTGGTCAGCTAGGTATGAAAATACAGCATGCATTAAGAGCATTCACAGCAAAAGATAGAAAAGCAATAAAATTAGCTGCTCAAAATTATCCACTCACGGATCATTATGATGTAGACGAGTTATTGACTGGGCTAGGTATCGGTGAAGCAATCGTAACAACGCTGAGTGAGAAGGGTATACCTACACCACTTGTACATACGATGCTCAGAGCTCCTCAATCTCGTATGGATGTACTGAGTGCAGGAGAAATCGATGAAATTGTAGATGACTCATATATGGTTAAGAAATATAATGAAGTTGTAGATCGTGAAAGCGCATATGAAATATTGACTGGTAAACTTGAAGATGCTCATACTGCAGAGGCTCAAGAAGAACTTGCTAAGCAACAGGAGTCAGCAGCTAAAACAACTACAAGAGGAAGAGGCAGAGCTGAGAAGTCAACAATGGAAAAAGTATTGTCAAATACAACGACGCGTCAAGTAGGTAGAACAATCGCTAGAGAATTAACACGTGGGCTCTTAGGCGTATTAGGAATCAAAACTACAAGACGTAGAAGTACGAGAAGAAAAAGTAGTTGGTTTTAATGTAGATAGAGAAAGTAGTATCTAGTACTTATTACTTAGATTCTGTAGATATAATTAATGGACTGGAGAGGCATTCTTCAGTCCGTTTTTGTTTTAAGAATATAAGGTTTTAAGCGGTTGTAGGGTGATATACTATGTACACCGAATAATCCTACTTAACATAATGTTAATTATAGGCTAAATTGAAGTATTCTAATTAACAGCGGCCTTGCCTGATATTCTAGGCAATTGTTGATTGTACAGGATTTAAAGCTATTGTAAAAAGTTTTAAATAATCTGTACAATACGTAGCACAAGGAA
>CALDEO010000034.1 GCA_937942465.1 uncultured Saprospiraceae bacterium | reverse complement strand
GCTTTAGAAAATAAATTCATTATTTCTTATCGTCGTCATAATCGAGTCCCAAGTGAGTGATCAGATCCTCACCGGCCATATGTCGAATAGTGTTTTCTAACTTAATTTGTTGTTGGAAGATATCATGCATTGGCTTCACTCCTTTAGGCGCTTGTGGCGACTTCAAGTAGAATGATAACCACTCTTGGATACCTGACATTCCAGCTCTCTTAGCTAAATCTAAGAATAAAGCTAAATCCAATACTAATGGTGCAGCTAGGATAGAATCTCTACATAAGAAATCAATCTTGATCTGCATTGGGTAACCCATCCATCCTTTGATATCGATGTTATCCCAACCTTCTTTAGCATCACCTCTTGGTGGGTAGTAGTTGATTCTTACCTTGTGGTAGAAATCTTTGTATAAATCAGGGTATAACTCAGGTTCTAAAATTTCTTCTAGTACACCTAACTTAGAAACTTCCTTAGTTTTGAAGTTATCCGGATCATCCAATACGGCACCATCTCTGTTACCTAAGATATTCGTTGAGAACCATCCTTCTAGACCTAAAGCTCTTGCTTTAAGACCTGGAGCTAAGATAGTTTTCATTAATGTCTGACCTGTTTTGAAATCTTTACCTGCGATCGGAGCACCCGTTTTCTTGGCTAATTCGATAAGTGCAGGTACATCACAAGATAGGTTAGGAGCACCGTTAGCATATGGTACACCCATTTTGATCGCAGCATATGCGTAGATCATACTTGGAGCAATACTCGGATCGTTGTCCACTAGTCCTTTTTCAAGAGCTTTCAACGTCTTGTGTACTTTAGTTTCTTCTAGGTAGATCTCAGTAGATCCACACCATACTACAACTAATCTATCACACTTATTTTCTTTCTTAAACTTCTCCATGTCTTTCATGAGAGCCTTAGCCAAGTCCATCTTGGTTTTTGCTTTCTTGATATGAGTACCATCTAATCTCTTGACATAGTTTTTGTCAAAAACAGCCTTCATAGGCTTGATCTTAGATAAAGGAGTTTTTAATTTTTTCAGCATGTCTTTTTCAAGAACACCTGCATGTACTGCTGCTTCATAGACATTGTCGTCAAAGACATCCCATCCACCGAATACTACATCCTTCAGTTTTTGAATAGGCACAACATCCTTTATGAATGGCTTGTTAACTTTCGTTCTTTTGCCGATACGGAGTCGCCCCATCTGAGTCAATGACCCGATTGGCTTTGATAAACCTTTGTTAATTGCATAAACTCCTGCAATAGTCGTAGTTGCAACTGCTCCCATACCAGGAAGAAGTATACCAAGTTTTCCTTTTGCAGCTTGAACTTTTTGTTTGGCCATGTTAGATATTTTTACATTTTTAAATTATAGCAATCCTGCCTTTTTGTTCCACAAAATCGTTGTCTCCATTCCGCGATTTAGATCGAATTGCGGCACAAAGTTAAAATCTTCTTTTAGAGGTGCAACATCACAAGACCAACTTTGACATTTTAATTCATTAACTTTCTCTTTATTGAGAGCAGGATACTTGCCTGTGACCATCGAGATTGTCTCTGATATTTGTGCTAAAATCGATACTGCGAATATGGGCAGTTTTATTTTTAATGTTTTCTTTTTCAAACAGTCTTTTATCACTCCGTGGAATGCCTCTCCTGAGTAGTGGTCGCCATCAGCAATAAAGTAGTTTTTTCCAGTTTTAGCCTGCTTCATTACTGTGAATATAGCTCTCACTAGATCATCAACATATATAAATGTTAGTTGCTGTTTTTTGAAACCAATCAAGAGTTCCATTCCTTTGTTAACTATCTGATATACAGTGCTGAAGTCCTTTTCTCGAGGGCCATATACAGCGGTCGGTCTGATGATGTTGTAGGGGATGTCGGTCGTGCTTTTTAAGTGCTTTTCACCAGCCAGTTTGCTTCTGCCGTAGGCAGTCACAGGGTGGGGTATTGTATCCTCTTTTACGATGCCATCTGGGGTGTATTCTGCTGGTCCATATGCGGCAAGACTACTGATAGAAATGAACTTTTTTAAGGCTATTTTTCGGTCTTTTATTACCGAAATAAAGTTAATTAAGTACGTTTCATTTACCTTGAAATAAGTAGATTCTTCCTTCGCTTTTGTGACTCCAGCATTGTGGATAATATAGTTAAATTTATTTTTTTCTAATATGTCGCCTAACTGCTCCTTGTTTTCAAAATCTAGGTAGCAAAACTGTATTCTAGGGTCTTGTAGATATTCCTTACTAGAGCTTTTTCTGATACCTGCATAGGTCTCATAGCCTTGATTTAAGGCGTATTCTACTAGAAATCCTCCTATGAATCCACTAGCTCCAGTAATGAGTATTTTATCAGCCATGCTAGCTTATATCTTTACTATAGATACGATATGTTTTATATCGCTCTCCGTTGAGTTTTTCAGCAGCTTGTACCATCTCTTGGTTAGATTCTAAGATCCAAGATGCTTCTCCACCTACAAGATTTCTTCTACGAGCTTCCTCTATGTTTTTAGCAAAGAATATTGCTTCGATTCCTTTTTTACGGTAGTCTTCTACGATCCCTAGAGCCAGTATTCTTACTGTTTTAACTTTAGACTTTCGTAATAGTAGTTTGAATATGTTGAA